>JAQVNO010000155.1 GCA_028703095.1 Bacteroidales bacterium | reverse complement strand
AGAAATAATATCACGACAAGAAAGCCGACACTCAAGCCGTCCTGATGTTTTTTATTCTTTGCCCACCGCACATTTTTTAAAACAATTGCCGACCCACATTGCACACATTGCCAAAGCCCCACAAGCCAACGCTGACACCAAAGCTTTGTCAAAGAGTGCAATTTTGCTGACACTTTTCAATGGAATAGATTTATATTAAATATCTTTGCAATAAATTATTTACAATGCAAGAAAAGAAAAAAAAACATATTAAGCCTTATAAACTAATTCAAGAGCAACCACTTTATTGGGAGGATGGAAAACAATTATATTTTACCGAATTTGAATCTTTTTTAAATCCAAAGGTTGAGCACCCGAAAGAAGTAAAACTTTGTAGTACAGATTTAAATGAATTAAATGGTAGCGAGTGGAGTCTACACGGCAAAAGTGTGCAGACGTTTAATGGTGCAATAACAGAAAAAAGGAAAAAGCATGGTGCAGCATTTCCATTATCATTAGCAAAACATTTCATAAACATATACTCCAAAACAGGAGACACTATATTAGACCCATTTGCAGGAGTTGGTACAACTTTAGATGCAGCTAATATTTTAAAAAGACACTCAATAGGTATTGAACTTAATGACGATTTTATAAAACTTTTCAATCATGGTATTGACCCGAAAGATGGTAAACTTAATCCCGATTATCGCAGGATTGTAATTCAGGATTCCGCAATGAATGTTCAAAAACATTTACCGGTAAATTCAGTTGATTTTATTCTTACATCTCCACCTTATGCAAATCTACTTAATAAAATTCGTGAAAATTTTGCAGACAAGGACTACAACGGAAATCCTTACAAAAATCAGAGTAGAAAGTTAGCAAAGCCATATTCCAAACACGAAGAAGATTTAGGAAATGTTACCTACGAAGAATATCTGGTAAAAATGAAAGAACTTTTTTTGTCGTTGCATCAGGTGGCTAAAGTCGGAGCATACAATACATGGGTTGTGCGGGATTACAGAGATATGGAAAATAATATTCCATACATCAATTTGCACAGTGATTTAATATATGTTGCACAGCAAGCTGGTTGGGTAATGTGGGATTTAGTTATTTGGGACCAATCCAATCAGAGAAAATTGGTTCGTTTGGGAGGCAATAAGTCAAGACGATTTTATTTTAACATCGGACATTCATTTATTTTGGTTTTTCGAAAAAATATGAAAGGTGAAAAATTCAAATGATAGCAAATAACCAACATAAAACAACTTATTATACACATGGATTTCATCCGTATCCCGCAAAATTTACTCCACAGATTGTAAATAAGTTTTTCAATCTTTATTGCAAGAAAGGATTTTCTATACTTGACCCGTTTTGCGGAAGCGGCACTACATTAGTGGAAGGTGTTTTAAATGGCATGGCTTCCGTTGGTATTGACTTAAATCCTATAGCTTTCATTATTTCAAAGGCAAAATCAACCCACTATTCAGACAGCGAGATTCAAATAGTAAAAGATTTTATGTCTGAAATACAATCAAAAATAAATAAGGGACTTTTCTCAAATAACAATTATAATAAAAATGGCATTGAAATTCCTGACTTTCCTAACCGAGACCATTGGTTTCAAAAAAATGTAAGTTACGAATTAGCTACTTTAAAAAATAAAATTGACGCATTTCAAAACGAGAATGTTAAAACGCTTTTTTATTCTGCCTTTTCAAAAATCATTGTAAAAGTTTCCAATCAGGATAGCGAGGTAAGATACACTGCAAAAAACAAAAATCATCCTGACGGCATTGTTTACTCATCATTTGTTGACACTGTTTCAGGTTATTTGATGGCATTGAATTCCAAAGAACATTCAATAATTGAAAAATCAGAGGTATACAATGGAGACACTTTTGAAGTATTAAAAAATCTGACTGAAAATAATTTTGATTTTGTTATTACATCCCCCCCTTACATCAATACATTTGATTACTACCTATATCATAAGCAAAGAATGTTCTGGTTGGGTTATGACCACAGACCTGTAAGACAAAAAGAAATCGGAAACCATCACAGGATTGATACGAAGAAATTTGAAATTGCAAAAGCGGAATATATTGAATCAATGACACAAATTATGAATGAACTCTCACGAGTTTCAAAACCTAATTCATATTTTGTAATGATAATCGGTGATGGTATTGTTGAAGGTACAACCATTGATATGAGCCAAGTTATTACTGAAATTTGCGAACACTGCAATTATTCTGTTGAAAATATTGAAAGCGTAAATCTTTCGGACATTACAAGGTCATTCAACAAGAAGTTTTCAAATGCACCAAAAAAAGAACACACGATAACATTAAAAAATATTAAGTAATGCTATTTACAGAAAATCTAGAAGAAATAATTTTTCAAAGACATGAACTCTTTGAATCAGATGAATTAGTTGTTTTGTCTGGCTATGTTGGCCCAAAACCAATTGAACGCTTACATTCTTTACCTTTTCATTCAAAAGTTATTTATGGAATGTATGGTGCAGAAGGAATAAAAAGAACCTTACATAATTCTCTTGTGATTTTACAAGATAGTATAGATAATATTAATATTTTCTATTCCCAATTACCTGTTCATTCTAAATGTTACGCATGGCGTAATAGAGGGCAAATTGTCCATGCTTTAGTTGGTTCTGCTAATTTTTCAACTAATGGATTAACTACACCATATCGAGAAATTTTAGCGGAAACAACACGTGATACTTTTACTCCATTAAATGATTATATTTCAAGAGTTTTAAATAATTCTATATCTTGTTTAGAACTTACATCTGAAGATATAAGCGTTGATACTTTAACTGAATTGTGTTTTTTAACTTTACTGGGTAGGGATGGAGAGGTTCAAAATGCAGCAGGTTTAAATTGGGGGCAAAACCCAGAAAATCATACAACAAGAAGTGATGCATACATAAAAATTCGAGTTCAAGACATAAAAGATTTTCCGGAATTATTTCCACCAAAGCAATTAAATCCTTTACGTTTTGATGGTAGAGGAAGAATGCATAGACACAATGATGCAATTGAAATAATATGGGATGATGGTGTTAATATGGATGGTTTATTGTTTGGTAATCAAACCATAGACGGTATTCTTCATCCAAAACAGGTTACTTCGTTCCCTCATGCCAGTGAAATGGGTATTTATTTTAGAAAACGATTAGGGGTGCCGATAGATCAACCGATAAGAAAACATCATTTGTTAAGATATGGTAGAACTGATGTTGCTGTTTCAAAAATTGGAGAAGGAGTTTATAAATTTGATTTTTCTGTTTAATAAACCCATTTTTTTGCAAGCACATTGCCAAAGCCCCACGAGCCAACGCTACAAACAAAGCTTTGTCAAAGAGCTTGCAAAGCCAACGCACCGAGCGAAATTGTTTTAAAAAATTTGCCGACACTTAAAAAAATAAAAAACGCTGACACACGAGTCGACTGAAAAGAAAAAGTAAAATGACAATGACACGGAAACTGAATAATGACAATGGTTTACAAGACTGGAAAACAGAACACCAGGCGGTAACATGCGGTATATTTTATTGCCGAGGTAGTGCTGAAATCAACGTCTGTGGCTCGCTTCTAACTTCATCACGGTTTGACAGTGACGTGCTCCGAAGTCGGCAACAAAAACATACCGCTGTCCGTTAACCCCCAAAGACCCCGAAGACTCAAACATGAATCAACTTCCCTGATTTTTCGGAACGAAAAAAACCTCTCGGCACACGGCACACGGCACTCGAGACGTTTTAGTCAGTTGTCAGTTTTTTAGAGCCTTGCATCAAGTTTAATTCGTAATTCTTAATTTTTAATTGATTCTATTCACCGCCTCTCTATATGTTATAAAATGAAAATAATTACTTTTTCTGTTTGTAATTAAAAAAAAGACTATTTTTGCAAAATAAATAAAGAACACCTTTACTATAAGAAAAGGTGCACAATATATCCTCCTACG
>JAQVNO010000049.1 GCA_028703095.1 Bacteroidales bacterium | reverse complement strand
CTATGGATACGCTTTCCATCGCTTTAGCGCCTCAGACAGTAATAGATGACGGTGTTTTACGTCAGATACATGCTGCTTTGAAGGACTTAAAAAATCACAAACCCCTTCAATATGTATTGGGCGAAACCTATTTTGCCGATTTAACGTTTAGCGTAAACGAAACGGTTTTAATTCCCCGTCCCGAAACGGAAGAATTAGTGTATTGGATACTGCATACGCATCCGGATTTCCGGGGGAAAATCGTGGATGTGTGTACCGGCAGTGCTTGTTTAGCGGTAAGCTTGGCAGTAAGCTATCCGCAGGCGCAGCTTTATGCCATCGATGCCTTTGAGAAGGTGTTAGCATTGGCAAAAAGCAATGCGGAAAGACATAAGGTAAGCGTAGATTTTCAACTTCAGGATGTACTCAGCAGCGATTTTCAGCACTATCATCCCTGTTTGTTCGATATCATTCTTAGCAATCCACCCTATGTACGAGAATCGGAAAAAGCCGTAATGGCACAAAAAGTGCTTGATTTTGAACCCGAAACAGCATTGTTTGTCCCCGATACACAAGCCTTGCTCTTTTATCAGGCTATTGCCCCTTGGGCATACAAGCACCTGAATGAGGGAGGGGAATTGTATTTCGAAATCAACGAAGCTTTTTCTGAAGAAATGCGTTGTTTATTGGAAAGCTTTCATTATAAAAACATTGAATTAAAGAGAGATATGCAAAATAAATGGAGAATGATACGGGCAAGGAAATAGGAGCATTCAAACACAGCAACTGCCTTTAGTAATTTTTTTTAATTGATAACGAATATCTTATTGTAAAAATGAAATCGAGATATATTTTCCTTTTAAAAATTACGTTATATACATTTAAAAATAATAATGTGTTATCCTTATGTTAGCGTATATTGAAGGGAAATTAGTGGAAAAGACACCTACCTATGCAGTGGTCGATTGCGGAGGCGTCGGTTTTATGTTGCATATCTCATTACATACTTATTCGGTATTGCCGGAAATAAATCAAGGGTGTAAATTATTTACCCATCTGTCTATCAAGGAGGATGCACATACTTTGTATGCTTTTTCAAGTCCAAGCGAAAAGCAATTGTTTCGGTTGTTGATTACCGTTTCGGGAGTGGGTGCTAATACGGCGCGTATGATATTATCTTCTATTAATGCCAAAGATTTAGTGGCTTACATAAGTGCCGGCAATGCAAGTATTTTACAGTCTGTTAAAGGGATAGGAGCTAAAACAGCCCAACGTATCATCATTGAATTAAAAGATAAAGTATTGAAAACAGATGTTGAAATAGACGGAACGATGGTACTTTCTAACAATAATTATACAGAAGAAGCGTTATCAGCACTGATATTGTTAGGTTTTTCTAAACAACTAGCCGGAAAAGCCATTGAAAAAATATTGAAAACATCCACTAAGGAATTGTCAATAGAAGATTTGATTAAAGAGGCGTTGAAAATATTATAAGTTTTTTTTTGACTTAAAGTATCATAGTGAGAAGGGAAAGAAAAGAAATCAAGGCAGGCTTCATCGTATTGTTAGTGTTAACAATATTTTTTTCCGTTTTAGATAGCCGAGCAGGTATTTTTGCTTCTTACTTTAAAAGCAGCATCCCGCTTTTCCCCGATGATACGAGCAAAAAAACACTACCGCAACCATCGAATAATCCCTTCGACAGAGATCCCTCCAGCCCTTTTTACCTGAAGAATCCTAAAAATTTTTCCACTCAAATTATCTATGACCCGCTTACAAATACCTATAGCTTTCAGCGAAAAATAGGAGACCTCAATTACGGTCCTGCCGGTAGTATGTCATTGCAAGAGTATATGAATTACGATATTGAAAAAGCCATGCGCGATTATTGGCGGCAACGTGCCGGCGTGGGGATAAATTCCCAATCGCAACAAGGCATAATTCCCCAGATACGTGTTCCGGGAGAGACCTTTGAACATATCTTCGGCAGCGATTTGATAAGTATTATCCCTTCCGGTTCCGTTGAATTGAAATTCGGATTGATTCATACACAAAATGATAATACTTCTCTTGCCGTTACCCAACGCCGACAAACCCGCTTCGATTTCGACGAGAACATACAAATAAATTTAAAGGCAAGCATAGGCGAAAAGATTCATTATAACATGAGTTATAGCACCGAAACTTCCTTTAATTTTGAAAATAAATTCAAACTTGGTTATGAAGGCAAAGAAGATGAAATTCTGCAATTACTCGAGTTTGGCGATGTAACTCTTCCTTTAACGAGTACCTTGATTCAAGGCTCTCAAACTTTGTTCGGTGTAAAAGCACAAATGCAATTCGGCAAGACAACGGTTACGACGGTTGTCTCTCAACAAAAAGGCGATAAAACTACCATTACGGTCGAAAACGGTGCTGAAATGACCGATTTTGAATTCAAAGCCGACGACTACGAAGACAACAGACACTACTTCTTAGCACAATATTTTTACGATACCTATGGCGAAGCCATGAGTACCCTCCCTTTGATAAACTCTAAAGTTACCATTACCCGTATCGAAGTGTGGCGTACCAATATAGGCTCTGCCGTACAGGAAAACAGAAACATCGTTGCTTTTTCCGATTTGGGAGAACCCAATCCTTACAACCCTGCTGTACAACGTACTGCAGCTCCCGGACGTAACCACCCCGATAGCAATGCCAACAACCTCTTGCAAGGAATGGACTATGGTAAATTGAGAAATATCAACGAAGTAAGTACGTATTTGCAAACTAAAGGACTCGTTGCCGGCATAGATTTCGAAAAAGTAGAGTCAGCTCGTTTGTTAAGTCCCAGTGAATATAACTTTAACAGTAAGTTAGGTTTTATCTCTTTAACTTCCCGCTTGAATGCCGACCAGGTGCTGGCAGTAGCTTTTCAATACACCATTATTGGAGACCCCAATGTATATCAGGTCGGACAATTCTCCAATGAAGTGCAAACACCGGGGTGTATTGTAGTGAAATTGTTGAAAAGTACGGCTTTAAACACTAAAATTCCTTTATGGAAATTAATGATGAAAAATGTGTATTCCTTAAATGCCTATCAAGTGTCGGCAGAGGAATTTCGTTTAAATATATTGTATAAAGGGGAAGAAGGCGGTGTTGGATTGGGTTATTTTTCGGAGGTAAGCGAAGACTTGAAAGGGATAGCTCTGATACGACTTCTTGGCTTGGATAAGTTAAATTATCAGCAAGCTGCTATCCCCGACGGTGTTTTTGATTTCGTTGACGGTGCTGCCACCACCGGAGGGACTGTTCAAGCCGAGTACGGAAGAATCTATTTCCCTACCGTTGAACCTTTTGGTAAAGATTTGCGGGAGGTGCTGAAGAATAGCCCGGGAGCAGGAAATAAATATGCCTTCGATTCACTCTATAGCATGACCAAAACACTGGCACAACAGTATTCGGAGAAAAATAAATTCTACCTCGAAGGACGATATAAGTCTACGTATGGAAATGATATATCACTTGGAGTATGGAATATAGCCCAAGGATCCGTTACCGTTACTGCCGGCGGTATCGTGCTGACAGAAGGAGTTGATTATTCCGTCGATTATAATGCGGGAACAGTACGCATCCTGAATCAGAATTATTTAAGCTCTGGTACACCCATTAATATTTCAGTTGAAAGTACCAACGTAATGGGTACTACCAAAACCATGTTTGGAATGCATGTCGACTATGCCCTTAGCAAAGATATTGTTCTTGGGGCTACTTTCTTGAATCTAAGGGAAAGAACAGAATCCTTTAAAGTAAATTTCGGAGAAGAACCCATCAACAATACCATTTGGGGTTTAAATATGACATATCAAAAAGATGCGCGTTTTATTACCAAAGCCCTGAATTATCTGCCTATTTATAAAACCAAACAAGAATCGAGCATAGAATTTGACGGGGAATTTGCTCATTTTATCCCCGGGCATGCACGCGCCATAGGCAGAGGCGACAAAGCTCAATTGTATGTCGATGATTTTGAAGCTGCCAAAACAACCATCAATCTAACAACCCCCGGTTTTTGGTTTCTGGCAAGCACACCGCAGCATCAAACAAAAAAAGGCATGTTCCCCGAAGCAGCTCCCGGCTCCGGATTGGCATACGGCTTTAACAGAGCTAAAATAGCCTGGTACATTATCGATCCTTTGTTTCATAACAATAGCTCAGCTACACCTTCAAACATTACCTCCGACGATAAATCGCAAATGTATGCGCGTAGGGTGCTTATTAAAGAAGTTTTTCCGTATAAAAGTATCGATGCTACCAGCCAGGATCCTTATTTGTCGGTCTTGAATCTGGCTTTTTATCCTAATCAAAGAGGACCGTATAATTATGATGCCCTGGGAGTGCCAGGTATATCTTCCGGTTTGAATCTTGACGGAAGTTTGAAAGACCCCCAAACACGCTGGGCAGGGATAATGCGGAAAATGGAAACTACCGATTTTGAAACTTCTAATATTGAATATATCGAGTTTTGGATGATGGATCCTTTTTATGGAAATTCCGCTCATACCGGTGGTAAACTCTATATTAACCTCGGTGATATATCGGAAGATATTTTACGCGACGGTCGTAAAAGTTTCGAACACGGTTTAGCTGCTGATGGTAGCGATGAAGATGTAGATTATACCGTCTGGGGAAGAGTCCCTGCTATACAGTCTATCGTTTCTGCTTTCGATAATACGGTGGAATCCAGAAAATACCAAGACGTAGGCTATGATGGTTTATACGACTCCCTCGAGAGGGTGCATTTTAATGATTATTTACAAAGCTTGAAGGGAGTTTTAAGCGATGATGCCTATCAGGAAATTTATAACGACCCCTCAGCAGATAATTACCATTATTTTAGAGGACAAGATTATGATGCTGACAATGTGAAAATATTAGAACGCTATAGTTTGTTTAATAACAGCGACGGCAACTCACCTACCGATGCCGATAATCCTGAGAAGTATGCTACGCAATCTTCTTCTTCTCCGAACATGGAAGATATTAACAACGACAATACCTTAAGCGAAGACGAACGCTATTATCAATACGTGATTGAATTAAATCCGGATAAAATGCAGATAGGGGAGAATTATATAGAGGATATCATGGAAAATCAAAATGTACGTTTAGATAACGGCAATACGGTTTCGGTAAAATGGTATCAGTTTAAGGTGCCCATTCGTTATCCCGATCAAGTGATAGGAAATCTCAGCGATTTCTCGTCCATACGCTTTATGCGTATCTTCTTAAAAGGCTTCAATCAAGATGTTATCTGTCGTTTTGGGAGCTTGGAATTGGTAAGAGGCGATTGGCGACAATATTCCAAAGACCTTAAGCAAAGCGGTGATTATCCTATCGGTATTACCGGTGATAATACGAATTTTACCGTATCTACTTTAAGTCTTGAAGAAAACTATCAACGCGATCCCATCCCGTACCGTATGCCCGGTGGACTAGCCCGCGAAGAACAATATTCACCGACCAATACTATCAAAGAACTCAACGAACAATGTATTACCATGCGGGTTACTAATTTAATTGATGGGGATGCTCGCGGTATTTATAAAAATACAAATTTCGATTTCCGTCGGTTTAAAACCTTACGTTTTTATCTGCATGCCGAAAAAGTTTTTGAAAATGATGACGTACAGCAAGGCGATATTACTTTCTTTATCCGCCTCGGTTCCGATGCTTCGGAAAATTATTATGAATATGAAGTGCCGGTAAAATTTACGAATTGGTATGTGAAGGATTCGGCTTTGATATGGCCAACAGAAAACAATATTGAAATAGAATTGCAAAAACTTATCGATGCCAAACAAGAACGTAATATTGCCAACAGAAACGGTTCAAACTTTCCTGCTAATGAACCTTATGTTGTTTTTGACGGCAACTATACCATTTCCGTGTTAGGCAGTCCAAATCTCGGTGATGTGAATGTTATTATGATGGGCATACGAAATCCTAAGAAAAAGACGTTGGGCGATAAAGACGATATGATGCCTAAATCCGTGGAGGTATGGGTAAACGAGTTGCGATTAGCTAATTTTGAAGAAAAAGGCGGATGGGCTGCAAGGGGAAATGTAAAAGTGAATCTCGCAGATTTAGGAGATGTGTCTTTTGCCAGCAGCATCAGTACGGCAGGCTTTGGCGCTCTCGAATCTACTACCTATTCGCGGTTACAAGAAACGGTTACTGCCATGGATGTGTCAACCAATTTGCAATTGGGTAAATTCCTCCCCGAAAAATGGAGCGTGAGCATTCCTTTCCATTATGACTATTCCCGAAACGTGAGTACTCCCGAATACAATCCTTTAAATCCCGATGTTAAATTAAAGGAAGATTTGAAAACGTATAATTCTAAAGCCGAAATAGATTCTATTAAAAAACAATCACTGGAAATCGTTCAACGTCAAAATGTAAGTTTGATGAATGTTCGTAAGAACAAAACAGGTACAGGGAAAAATTATGTGTGGGGTATCGAAAATTTTGATTTCTCTTATGCCTATACCGAGAAAAACGTTCAGGATATCAATTATGAATACGACGACTTAAAAACCCATACCGGAGGCTTTGGCTATGTGTACGGTTGGTCGCCAAAGAACTATAAACCCTTGGGGAATATCGAGAAGTTAAAAAAAATCAAATGGTTACAGCTCATTTACGATTTTAATTTCTATCTGCTACCAAAATCTTTCTCCTTTGGCACCGACATTTATCGCTATTACCAAGAAAGCAAATTACGAAATAAGAGCAAGGGCATTATCATTACCGAGCCCATGTATGTAAAAGCGTTTGAATGGTCGAGAGATTATGCCATCGCTTGGGATATTACACAATCCTTAAAGTTTGATTATAACGCAAAAGCAGAAGCCCTTATTGACGAGCCGCAAGGAAGAATTGACACAAAAGAGAAAAAGGATTCTGTATGGTTTAATGTAGGTAAATTCGGGAAAATGAGTACCTTCACCCAGAATTTCAATGCCAGCTATCAGATACCTGTCAATAAAATACCGATTTTCAGCTTTATCACCAGCAATGTGCGTTATGCCTCAACCTATTTTTGGCAGATGGCGGCTCCTGCTATTGATTATTTGGGCAATGAAATAGAAAATTCTAATACCAAGCAGTTTAATATCAATGCCAGCTTCATAAGTCTATATAATAAATCCAAGTATTTGCGTAAAGTGAATCAAGGTACTTTTGGGAGCAGCTTAAAAGATAAGCCCATTCTGAAATCGAAGCAGGAAAAATGGAATGAAACACAAAAGAAATTGCGATCGAATAAAGCCCTTGTCATTAAAGATTCTACCGATAATCAAGAAGAAATAGAAATAAAAGAAACCAAAAATATAGGAAAGGAAGTTTTGGATAATTTCTTGCGTTTGGCAATGCTTGTTAAAACTATTTCCTTTGCTTATACCGAAGGCAATGGAACTGCTTTGCCCGGTTATATGATAAAACCAACCTTAATGGGAATGTCTTTTGATAATAATTTAGCCCCCGGCTTTTTATTTGTTTTCGGGCATCAGGAAAAAGACATTGTAGGCAAGGGAATACAAAACAACTGGCTTACAAAAAGCTCAATGTTAAACACTCCTTTCTCCCAGCGGCATAACAAGAGTATGCAATTTCAAGCTACTTTACAACCACTGGATGAATTCAGAATACGCTTAACAGCTACTCGCACCACTTCTATCAGCGATCAATATTATTTCCTAGCCGATAGCAACGGCGTTTTTGATACCTATACCCGTCAGCAAATCGGAAATTTCAGTATTACTACCATTGCTTTATCATCCTTCTTTGAGAAAAAAGGAAAAGACAATACCAGTGAAAATTTTGAAAATTTCAAACTCTATCGTTTAGCAGTTGCCCATCGATTGGCAAACGACAGAATGACTCGTCAGTCCGGTTATACCAAAGGTAGTGATGTTTATCCTGATGGGTATGGTATGTTAAATCAGGATGTTCTGCTGTATTCTTTTATAGCGGCCTATATGGGAAAATCGCCCGAAATGGTTGGCATTAGTTCGCCCTTTTTTGAAATACCGCTTCCCAATTGGAACATAACCTATTCCGGTATTACCAAAATACCCGGTGTAAATAAATTCTTCCAATCCATTACCTTATCTCATGCCTATGTATGCACGTATCAAATAGGAGGATATTCAACCAACCTGCAATATAATCCCGAAGAAGGGGATTTGCAAACCATACGCGATGCGTTGAGTAATTTCATTCCTCAAATCGAATACGGACAAGTGGCAATCATGGAATCCATGTCGCCGGTTATTTCTTTAAATATGAGTATGAAAAACAGCTTCGACTTTAAAGCTGAATGGAAAAAATCGCGTACCGTTACCATGAGCACCTTCAGTTTTCAGATATCGGAGCAAACCAATAACGAATTTATTGTTGGCACCGGCTACCGCTTTAAAGATATTAAAATTACATATAATTTTGCCGGTGTCAAACGACAGTCGATAAGTGATTTAGTACTGAAACTCGATTTCTCGATACGTGATAATAAAACCATCTTGCGAAAAATAGAAGAAAATGTAAACCAACCTTCAGCAGGTCAAATCATCTATTCTATTAACTTTCTCGCAGAATACATGCTGACTAAGAATGTATCTTTAAAACTCTATTATGATCATGTCTTTAATGAACCTGTTCTTTCCGGAAGTATTTCAAGCTTAACTATTAACGCAGGGTTAGGAGTTAAAATTAATTTTGCTCAGCTCTAAAAACACAATCATTATAGAATAGACAGTCTGCTAGGGAGAAAAAATATTTAAAATATTTATAAAAAACAGAAAATTATAAATAAAAAATTTGTACTTTTGCAGTCCTTTTGAAAATAAAAGCAACACAGCTTTTGAAGATAAAAGGAATTAAGTCTAAAGAATTAAAAAATAAGATTTTAATACAACATAAAGATGAAAAGGACATATCAACCGTCAAATAGGAAACGACAAAACAAACACGGTTTTAGAGTAAGAATGGCTTCGGCTAACGGCCGTCGCGTATTGGCAGCTCGCAGAGCAAAAGGTAGAAAAAAATTAACGGTATCGGACGAAAAATTATTCGGAAAGAAATTTTAGTCTTTATTTTGTTAATCATATACAAGGAGAAAGTGATGCCAATTGCTTTCTCCTTTCTTATATACAAAAATGTATAGCATTCAGTCAATAAAAAATGATATATCCGCATAACTTTGAACAAAAAATTGATTTCGACCAAATCAGAGGTCTTATTAATCAATATTGCATCAGTACTTTAGGTAAAAGCAAAGTGGATGAAATCGTTTTTTTGGATGACTTTGAAAAAATCACACGTTTGCACGAAGAAGGGGAGGAGTTTCGACACATTTTATTAATGGAAACATCCTTTCCGGCTCAGAATTATTTCGACTTACGTAAGGAATTACATCATTTGCAAATAGAAGGCACTTGTATCGAAATTCAAACTCTTTGCGAATTGAAAGCCGTTTTGCAAACCATACAAGATTGTTTGGTGTTTTTTCGTGTGCGCGCTCAAGAGGGGAAATATCCTTTTTTAAATGCATTGGCAGCTGCGATTAGTGTAGACAATACCCTTATTCAATACATTGCTGCCTTAGTCGATGAAAAGAGTAATATCCGCGACAATGCTTCTGCTGACTTACAAACTATACGACAAAAAATTCATGCCATTGAAAGAGATATACAAAAAAATCTGCGTAAGATTATGCATCAGGCAAAGCAGGATAATCTTATTGAGTCTGCAGCTGAATTTACAGTGAGAGAAGGCCGTTTGGTTATTCCGGTTCCTGCTGCCAACAAACGCCGATTGAAAGGTTTTATTCACGATGAATCGTCTACAGGACAAACCGTCTTTATTGAGCCTCAGGAAATCTTTGAGTCGAATAATACCTTACGAGATTTGCAATTGCTTGAGAAGAGAGAAATTCTCCGTATCCTCCTCGCTTTTACCAACACCTTGCGTCCTTCCATACCCTCCATATTGGAAGCATTCAATTTTTTAAGTACTATCGATTTTATTCGCGCTAAAGCAAAATTTGCATTGTCTATTGATGCTGTCAAACCCTTGATTGTTAATAAATCGATTATCCAATGGCAAAAAGCCAAACATCCTTTATTGTACCTTAATTTTAAGAAACAAAACAAAGAGGTTGTTCCTATTACTATTGAGATGGGAGTAAACCATCGTATATTACTACTTTCAGGTCCCAATGCGGGGGGGAAATCCGTTTGCTTGAAAACCCTAGGTTTGTTACAATACATGTTCCAATGTGGCTTGGCGGTGCCTGTCTCCGAATTATCGGAATTCGGTATTTTTAAGCATGTATTTATTGATATCGGAGATGAACAATCGATAGAAAATGATTTAAGTACTTATAGTTCGCATTTGAAAAATATGGATGCCATTGTGCAAGGCGCAGATGCGGAAACCCTCTTCTTGATAGATGAATTAGGTGGAGGTACCGACCCTCAATACGGAGGTGCTATTGCCGAATCCCTTTTAGAAACATTGTCGAAGTATAAGTCTATAGGCTTGGCAACTACTCATTTCGGCAACTTAAAAGCCATGGCTGCTCGTACCGAAGGTATAGAAAATGCGGCTATGTTGTTCGATGAAGAAGCCATGAAGCCTTTGTTCGTCCTTAAAATGGGAAAATGGGGAAGCTCCTTTACGTTTGAAATAGCGAGAAAAATAGGCTTCTCAGAATCGATATTGGAAAAAGCCATTGCTAAAATAGGTACTGCTCAGATTGATTATGAGTTTCTATTGCACAAACTGGAAAGAGAAAAAATAGAAATCGACAGTCAAAAGCGTATGATGGAAGCCGTCGATACACAACTTAAGTTATTGATAGAAAAACATCAATCTGCAAACGATGAGCTTAAGAATCAAAAGTATGAAATTCTGAAGAATGCAAAGCAGGAAGCCAAAGCAATCGTTGACAATGCCAATAAAATCATTGAAAAGGCAGTACGTGATATAAAAGAAACCAAAGCAGATAAGGAAGTAGTCAAAGAAATCAAAAGCGAAATCAAAGCATTTACCGGCAACTTAGAAAAAATAGTCCCGCCGCCACCTTCTATTACGATTAAAAAGCAGTTGCCAACTACTATCAAGATACAATTACACGATTTTGTGATTATCAGCGATACCAATACCGTAGGCGAAGTAACATCTATCAAAGACGATGAAATTATCGTTACGTTTAACTCTATTAATTTTAAAACCACGCTTGATAAGGTAAGTAAAACAAGCAATAGTCCGAAGCAAGTAAAAAGCATGCAATCGCATACTGCTCGAGCGGGCATTTATGAAGAAATAAGCGAAAAATTCATGCATTTTACATCCCAACTCGATCTACGCGGCAAGCGTGTGGATGAAGCCCTTAGTGAATTGGAACGTTATATCGATGATGCTGTTTTATTGCATATAGGCGAAGTGAAAATATTACACGGAAAAGGCAATGGCGTTTTGCGTAAAATTACACGTGAGATGCTTTCAAGAAATCAACATATTGCAGACTTTTACGATGAAAAACTCGAATGGGGCGGCTACGGAATTACCGTCGTGAAATTACGTTAACTCTTGAGGTGGTTAATGCATAAAGAATTCAAGTTCTTAGAACCAGTTTTCTCATTTTACATCGAAGCAATTCGATAAGCCTATTAACAATAAAACAAAACAGCTTTCGTTTACTTATTGCAATCCCTTACGGATACTAAACAGCTTCATATGATACTTCAAAAAGATATTTCATTACAACCTTATAATACTTTTGGTGTAGATGTTAACTGCCATCAACTGATTTGCATTGAAGACAATAAAGAAATAGAGTATCTTTTTCAGCAACATATTTTTGACGAAACTTTTTTTGTTATCGGAGGAGGGAGTAATTTGCTTTTTACCAAAGATTTTGATGGTACTATCATTCATATGGCTACTCGTGGTATAGAGAAACTGCAGGAAACAGAAACGGAAGTGGTAGTAAGAGTTGCAGCAGGTGAGAGCTGGGAAGATTTTGTGCGTTTTTGTATTAGCAATAAATACTATGGCGTTGAGAATCTTGTGGGTGTACCGGGCTTGGTTGGCAGCAGTGTAGTGCAAAATATTGGCGCCTACGGGGTGGAAGTCAAAGATGTAATTCTTGCTGCCGAAGGGGTGTTTGTAAACAATGCTTCTCCTTTTGTGTTCCGGAATGCTGATTGCAAATTTGCGTACAGAAACTCTATCTTTAAAACCGAATTAAAAAATCAATGTCTGATTACCGCTGTGGTTTTTAAATTATCTAAAATTGAAAACTATTCTCTATCTTATTTTGCATTAAAGGAAGAGTTGAAAAGAAACAAATTGCCGCTTAGTTTGGAGAACGTAGCTCAATCGGTAATCCGTGTTCGTAACAGCAAACTCCCCGATATACGGGAAATAGGCAGTGCCGGTAGTTTTTTTAAAAATCCATTGATATCCCAAAAGCATTTAGAGGCTTTATTGCTCGATTATCCTAACTTAACTCATTATCCTGTTGATGCTAATAATGTGAAATTAGCTGCAGGACAATTAATTGAAATAGCGGGATGGAAAGGAGTGCGTAAGGGCAATGTAGGAGTATATCCGTATCAAGCTTTGGTCATTGTGAATTACGGCAATGCTTCCGGAGAAGAAATACTGCATTTTTCACAACAGATACAAGATGATGTTTTTAAACGTTTTCAACTGCATCTCGAAGCAGAAGTAAATATAATAGAATAATACATTATTAATATGATAGAAATAGTTTGTGCCAACAAAGAGAATATCAGAAAAAAATATGCGATGGGAACGACTTTGTCTTTTATAGCGGACGACATGAACATTAGTCTGCAGCATCCCATATTGGCGGCAAAAGTCAACAATGAAGTTAAAAGCCTTCAATATGAAATATATAAAAGTAAAGTCATTTCTTTTTTTGATGTATCGCATATCTCCGGATATGCCGTGTATGAACGTTCCATGTACTTTTTGCTCTATAAAGCGGTCAAAGATGTGTATCCTCAGGAAGATATCATTATTAAATATTCCATAGTAGGGGGGAAGTATTGTAAATTTGAAAATCCTGATTTTGAAGTGTCGGAAGCAGTGATTGCAGCCATTTTAAAAAGAATGAAGGAATTGGTAGCTGCCGATATTCCATTTGTGCGTAAGCAAATGTTAACCGATGAAGCCATTGCTCTTTATGAGCAAAAAGGCTTGATGGATAAAAAAGAATTATTGCAGCATCGCAAGATTTTTTATACTTCCGTTTATTATTTGGAAGATACTCCCAATTATTTTTTCGGATGTTTGGTGCCTTCAACGGGCTATCTTAGCCTTTTTGATTTAATAAAATTTGAAAGCGGACTTCTTTTGAGGATGCCATCCCGCCATGATCCTTCAAAGTTAATGAAGCTTAGGGAATCGCCTAAATTGTTTTCGGTTTTCAAAGAGCACAAAGCATGGAACGATATTTTAGAAATTCCCTATGCCGGTGCGTTGAATGAAGCTGTTAAAAAAGGCCGTTCAACAGAAATATTATTGCTCGCCGAGGCTTTGCAAGAGAAAAAAATATCCAGCATAGCCGATAATATTGCGGCACATGAAAATGTAAAAATGGTATTGTTAAGCGGTCCTTCTGCATCAGGAAAAACAACCATTTGCAAACGTATTTCTGTCCAGTTGGGAGTGCTAGGTTTTAAACCTGTACAGATTTCGATGGATAATTATTTCGTAGAAAGAGAATTTACCCCGAGAGATAAAAATGGAAATTTCGACTTCGAACATATAAATGCCCTTGATTTGGATTTGTTTCATGAACAAATTGCCGATTTATTTGCAGGCAAAGAAATTAAAATTCCTACTTACGATTTTCACGAAGGAAAGAAAGTGTGGAAAGGAAATACGCTTCAATTACACAAAAATTCTATGTTAGTAATCGAAGGAATTCATTGTTTGAATCCGTTGCTAACACAAACTCTTGACCCTGAAGTCGTATTTAAAGTTTTTGTTTCTGCTTTAACTTCTATTGCGATGGATAAGCAGAATCCGATACATTCCAACGACAATCGGTTGATACGTCGGATTGTTCGTGATTACCGCTATCGGGGCTATTCGGCAACAGATTCTCTGTGTCGATGGGCGAGTGTGCGTAATGGGGAAGAAAAATGGATATTTCCTTTTCAAGAAGAAGCCGATATGATGTTTAATTCTGCTATCCTCTGCGAATTAAGTATATTAAAGCCTTTTGCCATGCCGGTGTTAAATGAAGTAATGGAAATATCAGCCGAATATACGGAAGCCATGCGGCTGAAAAAATTATTGAGTTATTTTATTGAAATTCCTGAAACTGATGTTCCGCATTCATCTATACTGCGAGAATTCTTCGGTGGAAGTGTATTTAGCTATAAATAGGTGATTATGCTATCTAAAAACGAATTAAAATTTTTGCGTTCCTTACAACAGAAGAAATATCGCAAAGAATATCAACTGTTTCTCGTCGAGGGCACTAAATCCGTCAAAGAGGTTATCGAAAGCGATTTTGTGGTTAAAAAGGTTTTTGCCGGGCAAAAGTGGATAGAAGCTCATGCAAACGAACTACCGGTAGAAATCACACAGCTTACCCCTATCGAATGTGAACAAATCAGCTCCTTACAAACACCCCCCGAAATTTTTGCTTTGGTAGAAATGAAATCCAATCTACTTCCGATATTACCCGAGAAGTTCTTAATGCTCGACGATATCAAGGATGCCGGCAACCTCGGAACCTTGATACGTACGGCTGATTGGTTTGGCATCGAATGTCTTGTTTGTTCCGAACAGAGCGTTGAGTTGTATAATTCCAAAACTATACAAGCCAGCATGGGTTCTTTTGCTCATGTCAAAGTGTTTTATACGGATTTGAAAGATTTTATTTCTCATCTTCCTAAAGCGTATACGATTTATGGAGCCTTCTTGGATGGGAAAGAGGTTGGAAAAGTGAATTTTCCGGCAAAAAGTATCGTTCTTATCGGCAATGAATCTAAAGGGATTTCCGATGCATTATTGCCTTATGTAGGCGAGAGAATTTTCATAGCAGGACAAGCTCATCATCCCATGGATTCGCTTAATGTAGGAGCTGCCACAGCTATACTGTGCTATGAATTAATGAAATAAAAAAGAATGTTAGAAAACAATACCTGCTTTTACACCCAAGAAAATATACCAATTCGGGGCATAGGTATTGGCGAAGTATTTATCTTGTGTACCTCCCGAATCCGTGGCAGGGTCATGGTATTTTAAAGCAGATTCTTGTGCTTTGGCAGTGAAGGTAAGAATAAGGGCATTGGAATAGCTGATGTTCGCTTTGATACCTAGACCGGATTCCAGCATAATACCCGATTTAGCACCATGAACTACATAGGTTTTGCTATTAATGCCATAAGCAGAGACTGTTTTGGAATCTACACTCCAACGGCTGCCATAGCCGAGATTTAAATACCAATGAGGAGAAAAATCACCCGACATCATATTGATACGTAAATCCAAATAAATAGGCACAAAAATATTTCTTGGTTTGGTCCAGTAATCAAATTCTACACCCAATCCCAACATAAAATACGGAGAAAACTGATACCCCATAAATTGAGAAATGCCTACAATGGGAATTTTATTCGGTATGACTTTGGTGCTTTCAAAATATGGATAACTCACTTCATGTACCCCATTTAAAAACGTAGGGCTTGTAATAAACGCAGGTCCGTATTCTTTTCTGCCGAAATTAGTTTGGGCTTTAGTGTCAATTGTAAATGTTGAAAATACGATGGTGAATATAAGTATGAAAGAAATATATGTATGTCTCATTGCCAATAGTAAAAATTTTCGCAAAAATACAAATTTTTATAATAAGAAGTGACTGTTTATTGAAAAAAGAAAAAAATAAGTAGAAATGGCAGCTTTATTTATCTGTAATTTTTGTGATTATGGTGTTTATTATTTTAGTACTTTTCCTCTATAAATAAAGAACGTATTAAACCTATTTAATTTCCACAACGCCTTAGGTTGAGCGATTTTCCTCTGCGAGCTTGGTTTATTAGAAAAAAAATAAACATTAACTCATGTCTGTGT
>JAQVNO010000048.1 GCA_028703095.1 Bacteroidales bacterium | reverse complement strand
CAAGTGTTGGGAACGGCAAAAACGGATAAAAATGGTTTTGCCCTTGTTACAACCAAAAATAAACCCTTTGTCGTTACCGCCCTTGCCGGTAAAGAAAGCGCTTATTTACGGTTGGTAGATGGAGAAGAAAACACGTTGAATCGTTTTGATATCGGCGGGTCGAAGATAAACAAAGGATTGAAAGGTTTTATATATGGTGAAAGGGGAGTGTGGCGCCCGGGCGATACCTTGTTTCTGTCGTTTATGTTAAAAGACCCGGAAAAGAAAATTCCTTCTAACCACCCTGTTATTCTCGAACTCTATAATCCCAGAGGACAATTTGTATATAAAAGTATTAAAACAGAGGGCGTCAATGGTTTCTATACCTTTCAAATTCCTACCGCTCAGAATGACCCTACCGGTATTTGGAATGCCTATGTCAAACTCGGAGGGGTTAGCTTTCATAAATCGCTCCGTATTGAAACGATTAAACCGAATCGTTTGAAAATAAACCTTACAGTGCCGGGTAAGAAACTGATTGCCACAAAGGATAGTGTTCCGCTACGTATACAGGCTGCCTGGCTTACCGGCCTTAAGGCAGGGAATTTAAAAACCAAAGTAGAAATGACCTTATCGAATCGAAAGACGACATTTAAAGGGTTTGAAAATTTCGTATTTGCCAATCCGGCAGCGGGTTTCCAAACCCATACCTTTGTTGCTTACGAAGGTGTTTTAGATGCTGAAGGCAAAACGAGTTTTAATTTGCAAACACCGGTATCTGCCGAGATGCCCGGTATGATGAGTGCTCAATTGCTGTGTCGTGTGTTTGAGCCGGGTGGTGATGCCAGCATGTATGTGGAGACCCTCCCTTTTTCGCCTTTCTCAACGTATGTGGGGATTAATTTTAACAACGATAAAACCTTCATTGAGACCGATGCCGATAAGATATTTAACGTAGTAACCCTTAATCACGAGGGCAAATTAGTCGATAATGCCGATTTGGAATATAAAATATATAAAGTCCAATGGAATTGGTGGTGGGAAAACAGCAATGAAAACTTGAGTTCGTACATTAATAATACCAATTTGAAACCTGTTAGCAGCGGCAAACTCAAAACAGTGAATGGGAAAGCAGCTATCAAGTTCCGCATTAATTATCCCGAATGGGGGAGGTATCTTGTGTATGTAAAGGATAAAAAAGGGCAACATGCCAGCGGAGGTCTTGTGTATGTGGATTGGCCCGAGTGGAGAGGAAGGTCAACGCGAGAAGACCCCTCGGGAGTAAAAATGTTGACGTTTTCTGCTGATAAAACAAGCTATGAAAACGGAGAAATGGCTACCATTATATTACCCATTGCTGCCGGCGGCAAAGCCTTGGTAGCCATAGAAAATGGCTCGCAAGTATTGCACAGAGAATGGATAGAACCTGCTTCAAAAGGGGATACCAAATACCAATTTAAGATTACGGAAGAAATGGCGCCCAATGTGTATGTGCATATTACATTCTTACAGGCGCATGCGCAATCTATCAACGATTTACCCATTCGTATGTATGGGGTGATTCCTGTTTTTGTAAATAATAAGCAAACGAAACTATTCCCTGAATTGATACTTTCTTCCATCGTCAGACCGGAACAGTCGTTCAGTATCAAAGTGAAGGAAAAAAACGGAAGAGCAATGACCTATACCTTGGCTATTGTAGACGATGGTTTGCTCGATTTGACTAATTTCAAAACTCCCGATCCCTGGTCTGAATTTTATGCTCGGGAAGCTTTGGGCATTCGTACGTGGGATATGTATGATGATGTGATAGGTGCCTATTCGGGTAATTACGGGATGTTGTTTACTATTGGTGGTGATGCCGCCCTCAAACCGGCAAATGCAAAAGCCAATCGCTTCAAACCGGTGATTCGCTTTTTAGGTCCTTTTGTGCTTAAAAAAGGAGAAGTGAAAACGCATACGGTGAAACTCCCCCCTTATATGGGTTCTGTTCGCGTGATGCTTGTTGCCGGTCAAGATGCTGCCTATGGCAATGCCGAAAAAACAATTCTCGTTCGCTCCCCTTTGATGGTGCTCTCCTCTTTGCCCAGAGTGGTAAGTATTAATGAGGAAATAGAAATGCCTGTCAATGTATTTGCTATGGAAAAAAGTGTGAAAAACGTTGATGTCAAAATACGTACAACCGGTAAATTAAAAGTTGTGGGAAATGCCACACAAAGCACAAGTTTTACGACTACAGGAGATAAACTCGTTTATTTTGCATTAAAATCGGGAGGGCAAACAGGGATAGAGAAGATTACTGTAACAGCCAATGCCAATGGAATTATTTCTAGTGAAACCATTGAGTTGGATGTCCGCAATCCCAATCCTCCGATTTTGTTTATGGAAAACAAAATCCTTGATGCCGGTGAAGAAGTAGCATTGCCCTATGCGCTCGAAGGCAATTATAATGGAAATTGGTTGAAACTTGAAGCTTCGCGTATTCCTTTTGTTGACATCAGTCGGCGCCTCGATTTTATGTATACCTATTCCCATTCTTGTTCGGAACAACTTATTTCAACCGCCTTCCCTTTGCTGTATGCTTTGCAACTCGATAAAAATACACAAGATGCGGAAAGGATTAAAAAGCATGTCAAGGAAAGCATCGCTCAATTATATGCACGTCAGCTTACCAACGGAGGCTTCAGCATCTGGCCCGGACAGCAACAAGCCAATTCCTGGGTAACTTCTTATGCCGGTAATTTCTTAATTATTGCCAAAGAAAAAGGCTATGAAGTAAACCAATCGGTCATTAATAAATGGATTGCGTACCAGCGAAAAGCAGCTAGGGAGTGGAAAGTGGCCACGAAGCAGGGAAAAAGTTATGTGTATTATCAGGAAGATTTCGAGCAGGCCTATCGACTGTATACTTTAGCACTGGCAAATGCAGCAGAAATGGGAGCCATGAATCGTTTGAAAGAAATAAAAGATTTATCGATTCAAGCCAAATGGCGACTCGCAGCTGCTTATGCCATCAGTGGTAAAACTAAAATCGGAAACGATATTGTTTTTAATGTACATAAAACCATCAATCCTTATTCTTCCAACAACACTACGTTTGGTTCCTCCGATAGGGATGAAGCCATGATTTTAGAATCTTTGATTTTGTTGGGTAAACTAAAAGATGCTTTTCAACAAGCACAAAGAGTGTCGGAAAACTTGAGGAAAGAAACTATCTTTTCAACGCAATCAACGGCTTATGCCTTGATAGCCATGGGGCGCTTTGCAGAAAAAATGGCAGGTAATTTACAATTCGATTGGGCTGTCAATGGGATGAGCCAACAAGCAGTGAAAACCGCCAATGTAATGTTTAGGCAATCACTGAAAACCTATCCCCTCAAGGGGAGTGTGCATGTTAAAAATCGCGGGACAGGAAGTGTTTACGTTTCTCTTGTTTCAAAAACAGTTCCTTTTGTCGATAATAGACCGCCTATTAATCATAAATTAAAGGTAGTAGTGCTTTATACTTCCTTGGATGGCAAAAAAATCGATGTTGCAACATTAAAACAAGGAACCGATTTTATGGCAGTTGTAAGGATTTACAATACCGATTTAACACAGGATTATACCAGTTTGGCGTTGACTCATATCCTCCCTTCCGGTTGGGAAATATTGAATGAAAGAATGTCGCAATTGGAAACAGGAAACGCTTTTACCTATCAGGATATTAGAGATGATAGGGTGTTAACGTATTTTGATTTGCAGCGTGGAAAATCTATCGTTGTTAAAGTGAGATTGCAAGCGAGCTATTGTGGGTCATTCTTATTGCCTGCCATCTTATGTGAGCCTATGTATCATGCCAATGCTCAAGCCCGTACCGCTGCTGGTAGGGTGATGGTTGTTAAATAAGGGATTTTTTAAATCAAGGCGTGAGAAAGAAAATCATCGACAGCATGAAGAAAGTTACAAAAAACAAGAAGCGAATTATTCTTCTTTTGGTCTTGTTTATGCTGATTTTTTACTTATTTATTTTACCTTTTCGTTTGTTTGATGTACCTTATAGTACCGTAGTAAAAGACAGACAGGGAGAAGTATTGGGGGTGCGTCTCGCTTCCGATGGGCAATGGCGTTTCCCTGCGGGTGAAGAAGTCCCCGATAAATTTAAGCGCTGTATTGTTACTTACGAAGACCAATGGTTTTATTTTCATCTTGGTATAAATCCTGTGTCTGTGTGTCGTGCCTTGTATCAAAACATAAAAGCTGGCCGAGTAGTGAGTGGTGCCAGCACCTTAAGCATGCAATGTGTGCGGATGGCAAGGGGAAAGCAAAGGACACTCAAAGAGAAAATTATTGAAATGCTTTTGTCCATACGATTGGAAACCAAGTATTCCAAAAAGGAGATTTTGTCGATGTATGCTTCACATGCTCCTTTCGGCGGTAATGTGGTGGGTATTGAAGCGGCCTCCTGGCGCTATTTCAACCACCAAGCATCCGAATTATCGTGGGCTGAAGCGGCTACCTTGGCAGTATTGCCCAATGCACCTGCGTTGATTCACCTCTCTCGTAACCAAGAGCTATTGCTTAAAAAACGCAATGCCTTGCTGAAAAAATTAGTGGACAAAGAAATAATTACCTCTACCGACTATGAGCTTGCTTTGGCTGAAAATATTCCCCATGAATTGTTTCCTTTGCCCCAATTAGCGCCTCATCTGGTAAGCTATTTTTATCTTACACAGCAAGGTAATCACATACACTCTACCATTGATAAGAACAAACAAATAGAATTAGAAAATATATTGAATCAATGGAATGAAGAATTCTTAAAAAAGGATATACGTCATTTGGCAGCTATTGTTGTGGATGTACATACCAATGAAGTGATAGCCTATTGCGGGAATGTAAATTACCTGAAAAAAGGAGAAGGGAATCATGTGGATATTATACGTTCTTCGCGAAGTTCGGGCAGCTTGCTGAAGCCTTTCCTTTATTATATTTCTTTGTCCGAAGGGCTGATTCTTCCGCATACGTTATTGCCCGATGTGCCCATCAATATTCATGGTTTTTCGCCGCAGAATTTTGATTTGCAGTATGATGGTGCTGTCCCCGCTTCCGAAGCCATTTGCCGTTCTTTAAATGTTCCTTCTGTTTTGCTCTTGCGTTTATATAGTGTTCCTAAATTCTTCAATTTTTTGAAAGAGATAGGCATTACTACCTTAAACAGAGATGCCGGCAATTATGGATTGTCTTTGATTCTCGGGGGTGCCGAAGTAAGCTTGTGGGACATTACCGCTGCCTACAGTAATATGGCGCGTGCTTTGTTGAATTTACCGCACACAGAGCTTAGCCTAAGCTTGAACGAAAAACGAAAGGAATCTAAAAACCCTTTTGATAAAGGGGCTGTTTGGCAGACGTTTGATGTTATCAAAGAACTCAACCGCCCGGGAGAGATTGATTGGCACGCCTTGCCATCGGTTGAGACCATCGCGTGGAAAACAGGTACCAGTTACGGTTTCAGAGATGCGTGGGCTGTGGGGGTGAGTACACGGTTTGCCGTTGGAGTGTGGGTGGGAAATGCAAGTGGCGAGGGGAAACCCGGTTTGCTCGGCGCCACTACTGCCGGTCCGGTGATGTTTGATATTTTTAATGTCTTACCTGCCGATACATGGTTTGCTTTTCCCGAAGGAAGTTTTATCGAAGAAGAAGTGTGTGCCCTTTCCGGTTGTTTAAAAGGCAGGTTCTGCGATGAAGTGGATACCCAATATATTTTACCCAAGGCTTTGCGTAGCACTGCTTGTCCCTATCATGTGTTGCTTAACCTCAGCCCCGATTTTTCCTATCAAACAAATCCCGACGATGCGGAAGGAATGGTTCAAAAAGCCTGGTTTGTCCTGCCACCGGCACAGGCGAGTTTTTATAAACAAAAACATCCTCATTATCAATCTGTCCCTCCTTTTAAAGGAACTACCTTTACGAATCAAGGTGTGATGCAGTTTCTGTATCCTTCTTATAATAATGCACGAATGTCTATTCCGAAACAAATGGATGGATCCAAAGGTGTTGTTACGTTTGAGATGGCACATGCTAACCCTCAGGCGCTTGTTTTTTGGCATTTGGACGAAGACTACATCACGGCTACTACCGATTTTCATAAAATTACCCTCTCTCCCGATAAAGGCAAACACAGCCTTACGTGTGTCGATGATAAAGGAAATACCTTGTCGATATCTTTCTATATCGAATAAGGAGTTTCTACTCTTTATTGGACAATAATGATTTTTTTGGATACTTTTATTGACACCAAAGTGATTAAAAAATAATACAAAGCAGGCATTACTATCCATACTACATATTTGATTGAACAAAAATACCGCCATCTATAAGCACTTCTAATCCTCCAAAAAGATACATGATATCGAGGAAATAGGGATAATTATGCGTAAGATACGACATTAAAAGTGAGGGGTCGTTAGCGACAAATACGATTGTATCGTCCCATTGTTCTAAATGGGTAAAGAAAATACTATGTAAAATTGCACATTGAAGGATGCTGAATGCATACAAGAAATGTGTTTTTTTTGAAGTTAAGCAGTTTGAAAATGAAAATAAACAAAGCAAAGTAAGCGGTTTGAAACAAAAGTGCTTGTAGGAATGGCAATAAAGAATCCAATAGGTTGTTACAAAAAAATGAATCAAAACTAAATAGTACAATAAATCCTATTAGGCTAATAGTGAAATTTATCAATATCCATACAAACGCTATCTGTAAAATATTATCGAATCTTTTTTTTATGCATTATAAAATCAGAGAGTAATAAGAGTATATTATGAATTATTCTAGTAGAAAAACTATAGGGAATAATACCTTTACTCCAACTTTGCAACCGTTAAAAGTTGCAGCATTCCAATTTCCACTTGTCAACTTTAAAACCCGAATGGCTTCTTCATCGCAACCTCCTCCAATTCCCTGATGAAGCGCTAAATCATATAATTGCCCTTTTTTATCTATATATAGGTATATAAGAACTTTTCCTTCAATTCCCTTTTCCTTTGCTTTTAAAGGATAATAGATGTTATCAGCCAATAATTTATAAAATGCGGTTTCTCCATATATATAGGTAGGCATACTGTCAATATAGACTAATCCATCATATAGCCCTCCTTTGTCTATTATTAAAGGCTTTAATTCTGTTGTGTCAATAATCGTTAATTTGTTTTCTTCAAAATCGTATTGTTGAACGAGCATACCCTTACAATTGTAAAAATTCCATATGCCTATTCTTTTATTATCGCGATACTCTCCTTTTGATTTAATGGTTTTATCATTTAAAAAAGTAGTCCATAACCCATTTTTCAGTTCTTCTTTGTAAGTTCCTTCCCATTGTAAATTTCCATTATCAAAGTACATAGTCCATAACCCATCTTTTTGATTATTTGAATATGTCCCTGACAGTTTCAGTTTATTTCTGTAGAAAAGTTTATACTCTCCTTGTTTGATGCTTTTATCTGTTTGTAAGACATAATATATTTCTTTTTCATTCGAAGATAGTTTATTTCTTATTTTTTTTGTTTCTTGTCCTATCAACGTGAATGAAAATCCTACTAACATCACAATAATTATATTTTTCATATTGAGTTTATTTTATCACTAATTTTTTTTGCAAAAATACATAAAAGTAACTAATTACACACAAACCGATACAATCATTCTAAAAACCGAAAAGGCAAGGAACGGAAAAGCTTCATTTTGTTGAAAAAAAAATAAAATTATTCTCGCTCTAAAACAGACACTTAATAATTATCTCCATTTTTTTGTTTTTTATATGCAGCAAAAGATGGCTTTTTTGCCTTTATATATATAGAGGGCATCACTAACGAATTATAAAATTACTGATAGAAACAAGAACATAAAACAATAAAAATTATGAAAAAAAAGATTCAAAAAATCACGAAAAAACCATACTTCATACTGTATTTACAAAATGCAGAATATACCGCTGTTAAAAAAATATTGTTTAAAATTACGTCTGCTGAAGGGTCATAAAATATAGATAGACTCATAATTTGTTTAATGAGACCGTCGTGGAGAAAACCGCGACGGTTCTTTTTTTTTTGCCCAAAAAAAGCCTTTTTTTTGCTAAAAAATCACCTATTTTTGTCAAAACGAGTCCTCATACTCGTCAAAACGAGTCCTCATGCTCGTATTTACGCCGATGTACAATGAAATAATCTGAAATCATTCCAAATTATCGCTCCCAAAAACGCTCAAAAATCCCCCAAAATACCCCCAAAAACGCCTTTTTTCAGCAAAATGGAAGGATTTTGACCCTTTTCGGGAAAAAGTGAATAAAAGGCAGTGGGAGAGGGAGATAAGAGTGAAAAGTGAAGAAAGTCACGAGTGCTGAGTCCCGAGTACCGAGAAAAACGTCACAGGTCACAAGTCGCAAGACGATTTTTTTTGTTCCGAAAAAACAGGGACAAGGAAAATGATGAATAATGAATTGATTTTTTTAATATCATAAACGCTTGTAAATTGATAAAATATAAATCCCGAAAGGGATTCAACGTGAATAGGGCTGCATGACAATGCAGTCGTAGACAGTCGCCTTTGTTATTACCAACCGCAAAGCGGTTGAATATTTTTTTTATTTTATTCAAGCCCTTCAGGCTTTTGTGATGGTATAACGTTTTGCAGCTAAGAAACGTAGGAATTTTCGAAGCACTTTACTGTCCATTCGCGACAAAGATAGCCACGAAGAACGAACCAAGCGGAAACCACTGTCCGCTCCATGTTTTCTTAAGTGCTGTTGTAAGTAGTAGTATTTTTCTTTTTCCGTCCAATATTATGGCTCTTTACTTTATTCTACTTCATTAAGTATAGAATTCATTAATTCAAATAGTTGAGCTTCATTTATATTAAATGTCATAGATAAATGTTTCAGACATTTATCTGCCTCATTTGGCGAGCTATTTAATTCTTCAAGACCTCCTATTCCATATCTATTGTAAATTGTATTTATTATTAATGCACTTGATATATAAGCATCAAGTGAGTTTGGCTTTTCATTAATTTCATTAAATGTTATTTTAGTGATTGGGTAATATTTATTTTTAAACTCTTTAAGAAGTTGTTTATATGTTTTATTTGTACTACCACCAAAAAATGTTGCTATACCCTCACTCAGAAAGTGCCCCGGTTTTAGAAATGGGTCAACTATTATGTGTGTTAGCTCGTGCGGATAGTTAAAGGAGCCTCGTCCAGAAATTATTATTTTAGCATTAATAAATGTTTTACCCGTAGCAAAACCAGCATAAAAGAAATTAAATCCTAAAAGATACCCCAAACTTTGCGGTGTTTTACAAACCACATAAGTAATAGAATCAATTTCTGTTGAAAAAATATTAGTCATAGTATCAACGAAGTTCTTTGCGTCTTCCATTTCTAATTTATTAGGCGTTAATGAAGGGTTAATAAGGTAAGTTATCTTCCCATATCTGACTTTTTCCCAATTCTGAACTCTTTTATCGAAGAGATTGGTAAGATAAAGGTTGTTATTCTTTTTTAATACGCCTATTTCTAAAATAGCAAATGGATTAGAATTTTGTACGGAAGTTGTGTCATTAGGTCTAAAATTAAAATTCCAAAATGCAGTTACTATATGACAGGTATCACTTTCAAAATAAATAGATAGAATATAAGGTTTATAGTAATTTAATAGCGATTTTGGAGGATATTGAAACAAAGAATTGTAAAATAATGAGTAATCGTCTCCAAAGCGTTTGATTTGAGAAGGAAGCCAGTAAGTTTTTCTAATGGAATCATTTTCTTCATAAAGAAAATCAGTCCAGAATTTTATATATTCATTATATGAAGAATGTGCTGATGTGTCCACAAGAGAGTGTAGATAATATTTAGGTATCTTGTTATTTTGATTTTGTGCGGTAACAAGGATTGAAGACAATGTAAATACTAAACAAATAGAATATATGATTTTCATGACATATAATTTTTTTTGTTTCTAAGTATTGGCGATTGGAGAATAAGAAAAGACTGGAGATTAGGGTTAACAAATATTTTTAACAAATTATATGATATTCCCGATATTCCTAAGAACAATCCATTTAACGCAAATCTTCCGTTTGTAAATCCAGTACGCCAGTTAAATTCATTTTGATTCTTTTGAATCTCAGATAGAATTTTTTCGTGAACAAATGATTTTAGATTAGGATTATTCATATAATTACCTATTGCGATAAGTGCTTCCGCATTGCCCACCATTCCGTGACATAAGCAATGTGATGAATTAAAGCCCTTTTGAATGATAGTATTTGATACTTCGTTCCAATCAATATCAAATTTTAAAGAGAGTTTATTTTGAGTTTCTAAATAATCAAGTAATATACCAGAAGAACCATGACACCATGATGGTGCTGCAATCATTTCTTGACTATATCGGAGGTCTCTCCATCCATTCTGATAGTTAGAAAAATAAGAATTATTATAATGGATAATGTCCTCTATGAATTTAATGTCATTATTTGTATAGCCAAAGGTTCCATAATACTTCGATAACGAATATAAAAAGCCTGCATTTCCATGAGCAAAGCCAACTAATTTTTTAAATTTTTCACTCTGCCATGTAACACCTTGGGATGTCCTAATAGAAGATTTTAATATCTGTTGAACAATACGATGAATAGGTAATTCTAATGATTTCAACCCTTTATGGTTATAATAATCAAGTAAAAAAATTAACAACCCTGAACAACCATTTGCAACATCAAGGTATGACTCTGCATGTACATGGTCTTGGACAAATGGAATCAATTTTCTTTCTAATAATTCATCTAAATCAGCAAACTCTTTCTCACCTGTAACCTCTTGATAATGCCAATAAAAATAAAGTGTAGAAAATGGGAAATTCAATGGAGAAAAAAGATGATATGACTTTGACGGGTCAAAATGTTCAAAAGCAAATAAAGATTTTCTTAAGATAGATTCTGCGACTTTCTTAAATCGTTTAAGCTTAGTGGTGTCATACAGATATAAATAAAATAACCCTAAGCCATCCAATCCATCATAAATACCAGGTTTTTTCGGAGAAACTTCCCACTGACCTGTTCTTCCTACTCCAATATCTATCCATTGCCAAGATTCGTCTATCCATAAACTATCCTGTAGAATCTTTTCAGCCAATTGAATAACATATTTATTTACAAAATTTAAGTCATTTCTTTTGTCTTCAGGAAGGTTATATATAATTTCTTTGTTTTCGGGCTTATTAAGGGATGAAGAAATTGCCTCAAAACAAGCTATAGATTTTTCTATTAAAGTATTTTGTTCTTTAACAGTTTTCGGTGATAAGCAATTTAGCCTCTTATTCATTGAATCAAATCCAGTATCTTGGATAATGTTAAAATGTTTCTCTTTGTGGAAAACTGTTTTATAATTTGGCTTTGAATAAAATACCGGAATATTTAAATTCTTTAATTCTTTTTTTTCTATCTCGATTAATTCCTGCGGAAAACAATCTTCATCATAAGTGTTATCGAGATAATATAAAAATCGGTTTCTTTTTTCTGAGTGTTTTAAATAATCAGGATGTAAACTTTCTTTCAAAATTGTATCATAAACAGAGGTATGTCTCATTAATATCCTGCTATTAATATTGAAATCATAAATTAACGTCTGGGTATAATCAATTATCCATTTTTTATGAGTTATTAGAAATTGACAAGAGTTAGTGAATCCATCTGATATTTTTGAATAAATAATATTTGTATTTAATTTTTGATGCCTATATGGTATATGGGTATAAGATTTTGAAATATTCTTAATTTCATAAACTATTTTACCATTATCACCAAAATATAAATGCTGTTTTTGAGTATAAATCTCTGTTTGGGAAATTCCGCCAAAATTTGTACCTGCATTATTAGATTTATTAGGAGTCCAAAAGGGCAAAAGCCCCGTTCCAATTACTGATTCTTTTAAAAAATTGTCGGCAGAAGGGAAAACATCTTTTTTCGATGCCTTTAAGATTGGTTTTAATAAGCATTCAATATCGACAAAGACAGGTATTCCTTCGTTTGCTATTACATTATCTCTGATAATATCAGAAATTCCCAACACATAAAATATAGCCAAGTATTTACCAATGGTTTCATAGAATGATTTAATTTTTTGTTCGTTAGTAGTTGTAACATGCCCAATATATTCTTCCCAATAATAATTATTCTTAATGAGTCTCTCAGGAAATAAAAATGGCAGTTCGTAACCTTTATTGGAAATTCTTTTGATAATCTTTTCAAATATCAAATTTCCATCAGGACTTTTAACCTTGTAAACAATTTTAGACCCACAGCTATAGTTGATAATCGCATGCGTCTCACCATCATTATGGAAATCGCCTAATGGCCATTTAACAGAAACTGGGTTACCTGATAGATCAAAATGTTTAATAATTTCTTTTTCATCACTTAGTAGACGTTTAAGCAACTCCGAAAAATATTGAATATATTGTTGAGACGAGATAATAAAAATTCTTTCTAATTCTGGAAATTTATTAAAGCAATTGTAAAGCAACTCTCCCTTATTGATCTTTAATACATTTTTTTGGGAATATAATTCATTATAAGTATAAAGAAGGGGGATTTTTATAATTTCAAAAATTTGCTGTGAGATATTTAAAACAATATCATTAGTTAATGTACAATACTTTCCAATATAATCAGATATTCCATTAAATTTACTTAATAAATAATCGCTTAACTCTGGAAAGTCAAGGTAGTTTATTTCTGCCCCTATACTTTTAATTAAGGTGCTTTTACCGAAAAATAATAGTAATCTATCCTTCATCATATTGATTTAAATTATTAATAAGGAAGCCCGAAGTACAATTGCATTCAGGCTTCCTTATAGTTTACTCCTCTAATCCGATTGCAAATTCACAATCTCCCGCAACAAGTTTATACCCAGAAGGAGATTCATCAGGCTCAGCTGTTTGAATTTGAGTCGTTGGAGGATCAGAGAAACAGCAGTGAACAACTGTACCGTCACAACCTTCACCGCTTCCTGTTCCAGAAGACCCTAATGCTCCATTGTGTCTTTCCACAAGAAACTCCAAGTCTTCCATTTTCATTCTCATAATTTCTGTAAGTGCCATAATATATAAGATTTTAGTTATGCCTACTCTATTAAAGCTTTTCGGCTTCCACTGAAATTCACAAAGTTGCAATTTTTACCATTACTTACAACTAATTTATATATGCACCTTTCATTTCCCAAAGGTGTACAATATATGCTATATAGGGATATATTGTGTGATTTTTCATAAATACTATACTCTATTCCATTTTTATTTTGCAAAAATAGTCTTTTTTTTAATTAAACAAGAAAAAGCATTTATTTTCTTTTTTTCTTTTCAATATGCAAAATCCTTCCAACAAAATGAACACAAATACGGCAAAAAACGCTCGGTTTATTTTTAAATGTGATACTTTTTGTTGAAAAAAAATTAAAATTATTCTCACTCTAAAACAGACAGTTGAGCAAACATCCTCCTTTTTCTTGCTTTTTAGATGTTACAAATCGGCTACTTTTTTGTTTATATATATAGAGGGCGACATTAAAGAATATACAATAACTGATAAAAAAAAGAACATTAAACAATAAAAATTATGAAAAAAAACATGCAAACAATGATTAAAAAAACATACAAAATCCATTCTTTAGAAGAGGCAGCATATACCCTTGTTGAAAAATTATTGTCTAAAATTACGTCTGAAGAAATACCATAAAGTTTATATAGGAACATCATTTGTTAGTTGGGACCGTCGTGGAGAAATCTACGGCGGTTCTTTTTTTTTGTTCCAAAAAAAGCCCTTTTTTTGCTAAAAAATCACCTATTTTTGTCAAAACGAGTCCTCATACTCGTGCGCACGAGTCCCCATACTCGTAAAAACGAGCATAAGGACTCATTTTTACGTTCATGTAAAGCGCTATAATTTGAAATCATTCCAAATAATATCCTCTAAAAACTCTCGAAAAACACCAAAAAACGCCCCAAAAACGCCTTTTTTCAGCAAAATGGAAGGATTTTGTACCTTTTCGGGGAAAAGCGCGTATGTGGCAGTGGGAGAGGTAGATAATAGTAAAGAGTAAAAAGTGAGAAAGTAATCAGCTGTCATTTATTTTGTGCCGTGTGCCGAGAGGTTTTTATCGTTTCGAAAAATACAGGTTTTACTTTTAGTATGTGCTATAACAAAACATAAGCCTAATTTCATGCAGCAGATAAGGGTTAAATAATAAACAATCACTTATCTCCTGGAAGTCGGATAGTATGCAAAAAGAAAACAGAAGGCTATCTCTCTTTCATTACCTAACTATACTCCTACGAAAACTAAGCTTAGAAATATAAAAAACTAAGCTTAGAAATGATCATCGGAAGGCTTGTTAATTAATAAAACTAAGCTTAGAAATCACAAAAGGATACGTATGTAATTATTAGAACATAGTTAGTCAAATTAAATTTAGTAATTAGGTAATTATAAATACATGGTGTTTTTCAATTAATCTTCCTTTCGAATACTCTTTCTTTTTCATTCCATATTATTGAATCTTTATTATCAATCCACCATTTTTCCAAATCATATTTGAGTTTTTGATAAGACAGGTTATTAATATAAAAACTATCAATTATTTTATTAAATTTTGAGTCACTATTTGTATACCAAACTTCAATTGTAGTCAAAGCTAACGACCTAATTTCTTCAGCTTCATGACATAACAAACCTTCTTCAATATTGGAACTATCATCCAATGAATTTATGCAAATTGGGAAAATATCTCTATTTGGTATAATTTTAAAATTTTCAACTCTTAGTTTTGTTGAATCATTTCGAATCCAATTGAATGATGGATAATAGAAAATCCTAAATTTTAAAAGAGTTAAAGTAACCATTTTGTTAGTTTGTTCACTTAAAGGTACATTATTAACAGAAGCAAGAATGTTTAATAGATTTTCCTTAGTTTTTTGGATAATTATATCTGAGATAAATAAATTCTTACGCCAAGAATATTGCTTTTCCCATAATTTTATCAATGAAAATAATTCTAACGAATCTAAATTCAAAATACTTAATAATATTTCATTTGAAGCTATACTATCATCAATATTTAAATTTGTAATTATTGATTCCACATCTACTTTATTTGATATATTTTGTCCATAGCAACAGTCATTAAAATAAATGACAAGTGTTAAAAAAAATAAGGAGATTATTGTTTTCATATATTAAAAAGCATAACGAATGATGTTTTCACTGGCATAGAACTAGTTTATATGTACACCTTCAAGTCCCAAAAGGTGTTCTTTATTTTTTTGCAAAAATAGTCTTTTTTTAATTCGTGGAAATGCGTGGCGGAAAATTTTCTGCGTTCTAAGTGGTAAAAAAATGTGCCGTGTGGCGAGTGCCGAAATCAATTAAGAATTAAAAATTAAGAATTAAACTTGATACAACGCTCTAAAAAACTGATAGCTGACAGCTTCTGAAAGTAAATAGTGAAATTTGTTAAGAGTACCGTCTATGCTTGATGTGTCATAGCTCATAATCTTCTTTTAGTCCGGTAAAATCCGGTAATTCGTTTTTATTTTAAAACCTTTGTTTTCAATGACTTTTTCTCTAAGTCCGGGAATTATTGTTTCAATTTACGTTCTGCTTTAGCTGTTAAATGATACTTGCCCGTTTTTGCAGCACCTTTAAATTCTACTAGCCCTATCTCTCTTAATATTTGCAAGTAACGTTTAACTGTAGCATTTGATTTGCCTGTACTTTCCATAATGTCAAGTATTGAAGCACTTTTATTGGTTTTAATAACTTTTACAGCATCAATTAAAGCATCATTTACAGCATCGCTTATAGCATCAATAATTCCTTTTTTTACAGCATCATTTACAGCATCATTTACAGCATCATTTACAGCATCACTAGATGATTTATCTTTTCTATTGTGTGCTACATCAGGGAAAGTAACAGTAGTTACATTGTTATTTTGCTTCCATACAGGAACCTTAAAGTTACTCTCCTTACAATCCCTAATCATTCTTTGTGTTCCTGTTCCAAGCATTTCTATGTGCTTTCTATAAAAACACATTTGAGCAATATCAGGATTACGAAGGATGGAATTATGTTCCACTTTTAAATCAGCGATTGTAATACCATCAGGCAATG
>JAQVNO010000154.1 GCA_028703095.1 Bacteroidales bacterium | reverse complement strand
TTGCAACGTGTAAGCCCGGTAATTACTTCATTGATTATATCAACCATACCCGTCTTTACAGCCATTACAGTGTTTTTTGTATATAACGTATCTTTACAGAAAATAAATGTCCTGGGAATAGTATTGTCTTTTCTGGGTGTCGTTTTTATGATAGTAGGAAAGGAAATGGTTTTTATTGTAGACCCGTTAGGCTTATTGTTTTTGTTTTTAGCTGTTTTCTCAGCAGTTTGTTATGGCCTTGTATTGACAAAACTATCCTCACGTATTCATATCCTTTGGATTATCGCTGCTCAAAACACTTTTTCTCTATTTATGTTTTTGCCCTTGCTTCTTTTTTTCGGGCATCCCATTAATTACGATATCCAACCGGTATATGCTTTTATGACACCTTCCGTCGAATTATGGTCCTCTTTGATTATGTTAGCAATTTTCGGCTCCACCTTGGCTTTTTTGTTTTATACCATTGGAGTGAAACATATCGGCATTACACGTACCAGTATATTTACCAATCTAATCCCTATATTTACTGCCGTAGCTTCTTTACTGTTACTACATGAGCAAATGACCATTAATAAAATATTAGGGATGTTTGTTATTATAACAGGGGTTGTTTTAACACAATGGAAGAAAAAGAAAGTGAAAGTTGCAACAATTACAAATTAAAAATAGTGGAAACTGAATAGTGAAAAGTGAAGAAAGTCTCGAGTGTCGAGAGGTTTTTTTCGTTCCTAAAAAAAGGTACAAGTTAAAAGAGGTTTCGAGTGCCGAAAAAATTACATTATTTATTTTCACTTTTAGCTTTTATTTTTATTTTAAGTGTATATTTGCAAAATATTATTGCTTTTAACCCTTATATACTTCCTACATATCAGCAGTAGTATTTGGATGAATCTTCATGTTTAAACAATTTTAAATTAAATTATTATGAAAACACATGTATTAACTTTCATCGTGATACTGCTAAGTTTTAATTTTACTTTTTCACCACTATGGGCACAAAGTCCGGAGAAAATGAGCTATCAGGCAGTCATACGCGATGCCGAAAATCAATTAGTAGTAAGCCAATCGATAGGTATCCAGATAAGCATTTTGCAGGGTTCGCCCACAGGCACTCCCGTATTTGTGGAACGGCACTTCCCTAGTACGAACAGCAACGGACTGGTAACCATTGAAATAGGTACAGGAACCTTGGTGTCGGGCAGTTTCTCAACTATCGACTGGTCGAGCGATGTCTATTTTCTGAAAACAGAGACCGATTTAAACGGGGGCTCAAGCTATACTATCAGCGGTACCGGGCAGCTATTGAGTGTTCCTTATTCACTCCATTCAAAAACAGCAGAGAGTATTAGTGGAACATTACCCGAAATAGATCCTGTGTTTACGGCATCGCCGGCAAACACCATTAATGATACGGATATTACTAATTGGAATAATAAATTAGATTTTGTGGATACAATTTGGAAGTATAATGGAAATAGAGTATATAACACTAATTCCGGCAATGTGGGCATTGGCACAACAATCCCTGACGCACTTTTACATGTAAATGGTACCGGCACAAACGTAGGCAATGTGTTGTTTACGGGATTATACAAAAGCAATCCGGGCAACCCACCTGCTTCAAATTTAGGAACACGTATGATGTGGTATCCCGATAAAGCAGCTTTCAGGGCAGGATATGTTAACGGAACAAATTGGGATAGAGATAGTATAGGAAATTATTCTGTAGCTATGGGATATGCCCCTAAAGCTAAAGGAAATGCTTCCGTTGCTATGGGATATTCCACAAGTGCAATAGGTAATTATTCCACTGCCATCGGATGTGTTTCAAATGCGATTGGAGCTTATTCTACTGCCATGGGATATTTAACAAATGCAATAGGTACAAATTCCATTGCCATGGGAAATTCTACAACTGCTTCAGGATATTATTCCACTTCCATGGGAAATAATACAACTGCTTCAGGATATTATTCCACTTCCATGGGAGGCTATACAATCGCTTCAGAAACAGGTTCCACTGCTATGGGAGCTTACACTACTGCCTCAGGAACTTTTTCTACTGCCATGGGATATTCTACCACTGCTTGTTCATCAAATGAAACAGTAATAGGAAGGTATAATGTTTTTGACACAACAGATTATGCAGATACATGGTTTTCCGGTGATCCTTTGTTTATAATAGGTAATGGCGGTAGTAGCACAATGCCTACAAATGCATTAACCGTATTAAAAAATGGGCGTATGGGTTTGCAATCTGTTGTCGCTCCTGTTTATGCACTTGAGCTGCCAAACAATGCCTCCATTGGAATTGGCTCAGGGCGTGCTTATGCTTGGATTACCTATTCCGATGGAAGATTAAAAACCGAACGTCGCATCTTACCTTACGGACTTAAAGAAGTGATGCAACTGGAACCTATAGCGTATTTTCACCATAATTCTACCTCCAAAGACGGGAAAATAATTATCGAAGAATCGGGGGCTAAAAGCATAGGTTTTATTGCTCAGGATATGTATAAAATCATTCCCGAAATCGTAAATGTTCCTGAAGATGAAAATGCACAACTATGGAGCATGAGCTATGAAAAACTCACTCCTGTCTTGGTGAAGGCGATACAGGAACAACAGCTTATTATCGAAGAACTGAAAGCTTCCAACAAAGAATTGAAACAACGGATTGAGAAACTGGAAGCGATGAAGTAAATAAAATGGCATCTTTCATTTTTTTCATTTTTTCTTTCACTTTATTTGTGTTTTTGCTCAAACAAAGCTTACATGTATAAGTCGAATGCAACATTAATTAAATACATATAAAAATCATTATGAAAACAAAATTCCCTAAACTTTTAAATGCTTTAATTCTCTCGTTATTTTTAATTACAAATTATGGTTGTGAGAAAGGTGAAATGTCCGATGAACAATTTTACAATATCGCAGCCGACAATTTAATGGATTGTTGTGATGATATCCTTATGCAAAATATAGTCGGACAGCCAACAGGAAGCGTAAATAAAACTGTGAACGGACCCCTGGGCGGGACTGTTATAATTACAGGTACCGGTTCTTACTCTGAATCTACAGGCGTTACAACCCTTGATTTTATTTTCGAAATGCAGGATGTGCCTTATGCAGAGGTTACTTTTAATGGTTCTATTAGTTTCAAAGGTACCTATTCAAGTAGTTATAAGAATTGGTCTCACTTTTCCGACAACTTTTCTATTATTGGGTTAATTGATAATGGAAATATCGAAAGACCCATTAATAAAACAGGAGCTGTTTCAATACATAGAACACTCGATCAAACCAGTGGAAGCATCTTTGGATATGCTGTCAGTTGGTAATTCTAACTCGGCTTGATATTATTTCTTATCCTAAATTAAGTGGATGGATGAGAGGATATTATTGCTTTTAATTTCACATATGCTTTCAAATATTTATTCAAACGCTTCATATCTTGTTCATTTATTTCTTTTAAGCGGGTTATATCCATATTGTCGAGCAAATCGTTTATTTTAACTTGCACAGCAATCGGGTTTTGTGCAACTCTCTCAATAAACCTATCATAATCTTCTTCCTCGGAATCTTTAGTAAGGCATTTCAAGACAGAAATAATAGTATCTGAAAATCCTTCTTTTGCAAGAGCGTCAAATGTCCAATCACTATCTTCTACAACATCGTGAAGAATGCCGCAAATTTTCTCTGTCTCTGTTTTCCCTCGCTCCATAACGCGAATCGGATGTGAAATATATTCAGCACCTGATTTGTCTTTTTGTCCTTTATGTGCCTTTATCGCTATTTCAATGGCTTTTTCTAGTGGTAACATATTTTCATGGTTTTTTTAACAGTGGTTTTTTACAATTTATTTCTACTTTTTATTTCTCCTTTTTGTATGAGGTTAAAATCATAACTTTCATTTGAGGGTTCGCACCGATTAAGCATATCTCCGTATTTTCCCTTAATTACACTTGGATGAACGTTTGATTGTAAAAGGTTGCCTTTACAATCAAAGCATTTCCATGTATTTTGATGTAAAGCATATATTAAGGCATTTTGC
>JAQVNO010000153.1 GCA_028703095.1 Bacteroidales bacterium | reverse complement strand
AAAAATTGTACTTTTGCCCATGAGTAAATGTGTTAAATTTCGAAGTACAAATTTACTCAAATGAGAAAGGAGGTTTAATTATCTCCTTCTCTTTTTTTTATTTTTTTATCGGACAATAGTGATTTTTAATAATATTAATTATATAAAAATTCTAGTATTTAAAATATTTTAAGATATTTTTACAATTAATCAAATATAAACAGAAAGAAGAAGAATAATCGATAATTACCCATTAAAGATAATACTATTAAATAACAAATATCGGATTAAAAATAGGTAATAAAAAAAAGAAAATAAAAAATTAAATCCTTTAATTTCTCAACAATAAAAATTCTCCTTTTTTCTCAATGAGTTGATTAAAATTATCCCTATAACGAACCACATAAAAATATAAGCCATGGGGTTGTTGAACCCCTTTATAGGTTCCGTCCCATCCTTTTTGAGGATTAGATGAGCGGAATATCTGTGTATTATTTGACGATAAAACAATCAAATCAAAAGAAGTAAACTCCCCGGAGACATATGTTATAAATACATCATTCAATCCATCTCCGTTTGGAGTAAACGCAGTAGGGATGGTAACTTCTGTACAAGGCACACATCTCACAAAAATATAGGCTGTAGTATCCTTTCCGTTTTCATTGGTAAAATTAACAGAGAAGGTCTCACTTTTTACAATATTTACTAAAATTTGCTCCGCTGTTTGTCCATTATTCCACAAAATATTTTCTGCATTTCCAATCCTTAATCTTACCATTGAATTTTCGCACACAATAGTATCTTTACTGATAAATATTTTTTTCTTTTCCGGAAATTCTTTTACTATGGTATCGGTATTAACCAATAGCGATGGAGATATTTGTGAAATAGCATGTTCATTTTTGGCTTTTGGCAACATTTCTTTATCTAAGGTTATATTTGAAAGAGGATCTATCGTATTTTCCTTGAATGAAATAGTAGGAACAGGACTATTTAGAGTCTCGAACACTTCATTTTCTTTTGATTCCTCCCCATTCCTTGTATGTATATTTTCTATTTGTTTCGTTATATTTTTTTTGCTAGGTATTTCATCCGTTACAACAGATGTTTCTGCATTTTTATGCGTAGAAGGAATCAAGGTTTCTTTTAATTCATGATGTATATTTTTATCATTGGTTGAAAAATATATCACACTAAATAAAACCGCCGTTAGGGCTATAAAAGCAGCAGTTCCAAAGATAAAGTATTTGTAAACGGGCGTTTTCGGTTTAAGTACCTTTGATTGCACATTTTCCCAAATACGTGCAGAAGGTTCCGGAGAAAAATCCTTAAATTTTTCTTTATAAAATTCTCCTATATCACTATACTTTTTCATATTCTATTATATTCTTCGTTATGTTTATTATAGTAGTTTATTTTTTCTTGTAACATTTTCTTTGCTCTAAATAATTGAGACCGACAAGTAGAGGGAGTGCAATCTAGAAACTCGGCAATTTCCTCGTAAGAATATCCTTCGATTTCATGCATATTAAAAACCATCCGATATCCATCCGGCAAATTTTGAATTATTTCCAATAACAATTGATGGGTTAAAAAATCATTTTGAAGAATGGAAGTATCTTTGATGGAATCTTTGATATCTTCAAAATCACCGGCTTGATATTGTAAATGTTGTAAGTTTTTGCGATACAACATCAACGCTTGATTAATGACTATCGTTGTCATCCATCCTGCTAATGTTCCCTTGCCATTATATTGTTTCATGCGTTCAAAAATATTTATAAATGCATCTTGCAACACATCTTCTGCATCCTCTTCTTTTTTAGTGTAACGCAAGGCACAATTATATAATTTTGGAGCATATTTTTTATATAAAATTTCCATAGACTTACCATCTTTCTCCAAACAACCTTTTATAATTTCCTCATCATTTGCATGCATTACACTTCTATCAGTTTGCATTGTTAAAGATGTTAGAATAATATTTTTGTTGCATCAAAACAATATATTTTTTTTAATTTATAAATAAACAGACTCTCTAAATGATGGTATACTTACCGCAGAAAACCCATTTTCAATCAGATAGTCTTTATAATCCATTTGAACATGCTTTTCGCCATGTACTAAAAAGACATTTTGAATTTTCTCTTTATTTTGACAACTCAGGTAACGACACATTTCCTCATAATCTCCATGCCCTGATAAAGCGTCAATGGTTTTTATTTGAGCATTTACCTGGTATTTATTTCCATAAATTGATACGACTTTTTCACCGTTCACAATTTTATGTCCTAAGGTTCTGGGAGCGCAATATCCTATTACCATAATCGTTGTCTTTCGATTTTCAATATTATTTGCCAAATGATGTTTGATACGACCGGCTTCCATCATCCCTGAAGCAGAAATAATAACACAAGGACGATTGGTAGTATTTAAACGTTTGGAATCTTCTTTTGTGCGCACATAAAACAAATTATCAAAACCAAAAGGATCGTTTTGAGCATGTATCATTTCAATGATATCATCTTTAAAACATTCGGTATGTAGACGATAGATATCAGTGGCTGAAATTGCCAAAGGGCTGTCAACAAAGATTGGAACATCGGGTAAACTTTTATTCTTTTTCAATTTATTCAATATATAAATTATTTCTTGACAACGACCAATTGCAAACGATGGAATTAATAATTTGCCCAGATTTTTCACACAAGTATCTTGCACTATTTGCGCCATTTTTTTTTCGGCAATATCAATTTCTTCGTGTTTGCGATTCCCATATGTTGACTCCGTAATTATATAATCAGCTTGAGGAAAAATATCAGGATCTTTTAATAAATGTTTGTTATATCTACCTATGTCACCGGTATAGCAAATCACTTTTTCTTTGCCGTTTTCATTTACAAATAATGTAATGGCCGAACCGCCTAAAATATGCCCCGTATCGCTAAAAATCACATGCACTCCTTCTTCTATTTGGATTTTTAAGTTATAGGGCATACTTATAAAATATTTTAAACAGTAAAATGCATCTTTGGCGGTATAAATAGGATCTACTGCCGGCAAACCCATATTGGCTCTTTTTTTATTAAAATCAATGATATCCGTTTCTTGAATCTTTCCGGAGTCAGGAAGCATAATTGAACACAAATCTCTGGTAGCATGCGTACAATAGATTTTCCCTTTAAATCCATTTTTGCAAATATATGGAATAAGTCCGGAATGATCAATGTGTGCATGCGACAATAACAGCACATCAATATCCTCCGGCTTAAAACCTAAATCCTTGTTCATGGAATCTGTTTCAAGCCCTTTTCCTTGATACATGCCACAATCCAATAAAATTTTTTTATTGGATTGCGTTGTTAACAAAAATTTACTTCCGGTAACTTCATCAATTGCCCCTAAAAAATCTAATTTCATACATTTAACATTTTAAACGTTCAATACTTTCCTACAATTATATCTTATTTTTTGAATTTACAAAAATAATCTTTTTTAATATTACATAACCCATCTACATATAAAATGGTTAAATCTTTTTTGAGGTGCTATGAAAAATAGCGATTGATATTACCATTTTCTACCTTCATTTTTCCGACCTCCTTGAATAGTTCTTCAGGGTCGAATGATTCTTTCGTTTTTTCTTTTTTTGTTTCAAAAACGATGGAAGCCTTTTCTAAAAACTCGGTTTCCCATTTACTTATTATTGTTGGATGGATTTCATTTTTCTGAGCTATTTCACTTAAAGTGATCCGCTCTTTTAATAATTCTAATACAAATTTATCTTAAAAACTGATGTAAACTTTCTTCCTGATTTTTTCATATTTTGACAGATTTTAACGGTTATTTTACGATGTTTTTTTGTTAAGGTTATTGTCCTATTTTTTTTATTTTTTCTTTTCCGAGGTGGAAAAATGCAGGAAAATACGCCTAAAACCCGCCATTTTTAGCTTGGAGACCGGCTTTTTCAAAACAGCAAGCCTGCGGATAAAATCCGCAAGCCTGCAGACGAGCATCCGCAAGCCTGCCGTTGAGCAACAGCAAGCCTGCGGATTAATTCCGCAGGGCTACCGGATGCAAATAG
>JAQVNO010000152.1 GCA_028703095.1 Bacteroidales bacterium | reverse complement strand
GACTTTTGATTTTATTTTGGGTTGATAGATAAAGCGCAAACGTGGAGTGAATATAATTTCATTGTTGAAAGTCCAATAAGCAAATCGCAACCCTCCGGTGAGGATGAAGATATTGGAGGAGTCTTCATAAACCCATTTATCTTGCACAAAACCCAACACACGGAATGTTTGTAAGTCGTTGTTGGCAAACAAATAATCGTTAATAATCAAATCACGCGACGGATGCGTTAATTGTACGGAATCTCCCGGTTTCGTGGGAAGATAGGGCAGGGTATAGCCGGTAGAGTCTTGTAGTCTCCATTCTAATAATTAATCTTGTATGAATTCGCCTTGACCTTTAATCCCCCATAAAAATAAGTGTTTCTTATGTTTGTGTGAACCTCTCAATTCACCATGAAATAGATTTGCCTGTAAGAAATTACGCCCATGATGCAAATCCGAACCAACTGCCCGAGAAGAAAGGTCTTCTCCTAACTCCTCTGAACCGAAATTTGAATTTACTTCACTTAGAAAGTATTGACCTTCGATATCAAAGGTTTCTTTTTCATAGGAATTAAAATAAGAAAGTATAAATTTATATTCATTTTTTGGATTGTATGCATAGGTAGTAACAAAGGAAGCAAACACGGTTTGGAAAGCATCTACTTCCTGACCATCGAAATAGATGCGTAAACGTTTGATATCGTTAATAAAGCCAAACGTATTTTCTTGCATGCTGGGAACTAATTTATAGGTATTGCGTGCATAATTTCCAAAAACGGAAAACGTCCATTTTTCATTGGCAGCATACGTAAGCAATAACTGAATATCCGTAAAATCAGGTTTATAATAGCCTTTGGTTTGCATTTTTTTTATCAAATAGGCATTTGATTGATAACGTGCTCCCAAGAGATATGAAAACTTCTGATTTTTATTAGCCCCTTCAAGATGTCCGTTGGCACCTAAGAGGCTTGCCGATACACTTCCTTTGAAGTAAATAGGAACTTTATAACGCACATCTAGAACGGAAGACATTTTATCACCGTATTCCGAATCAAAGCCTCCCGAAGAAAAATTTACTGCCGAGACCAAATCAGGATTGATAAAACTCAACCCCTCTTGTTGCCCCGAGCGTATGAGAAAAGGTCTATATATCTCAAATCCATTAAGATAAATAAGATTTTCATCATAATTTCCTCCTCTTACATTGTATTGAGAGCTTAATTCATTATTAGAAGCAACTCCCATACCGGCAGATTTGATTAATTTTTCGATACTGTTATTTATTGAAGGCATGTGGGTTACTGTTTTTGGATTGATGCGTTCTAAGCCTATATTGGGACTATAATTTTCTTTCACTGAAAATTCAGGAAGTAAAATAGATGAAGCAGTTAATACAATGTTTATTTGTTTACGTGTGCCGGGTTCCAAGTTAAGCGAAACTTCTTTAGGGAAATATCCTAATGAGCTTATCAATAAAATAATATCTTTGTTTGCTTCAATAATTAGTTCAAATCTTCCGGCTTCATTACTAATGCAACCTTTGGAGGGATTATCTTTTACTTGAATATTGACGAAATTTAAAGGAATGTCAGAGGTATCAACTATTTTACCGTATACTTTAGCTGTTGCTTGTTCCTGTGCATGAGCATGTAATAAAAATAGTAAACTTAGTAATAGATGAATTAAAAAATGTTTTCCTGACATAAAAAAATATAACAAGCAGTATCGTGTTATGATTCAATAGCTAATTACGTTAAAAAAAATGATTTATTGTGTTTTGTTATCATTTAAATCAAAAAAGTGATACTTTTGCCGTTCAATAAAAACAGAAGACGTGAGTAAAAATAAATTAGAGAAATTTGCCGATAATTTAAGCTTCCCGAATTTTATTCAAATATCGCATGATGTTATTTCAGAGAACGATGCGCCTTTAAAAGGCAATTGGCACCGTGATTTTTTTAAAAACAATAATCCCATTGTCCTGGAATTAGGATGCGGAAAAGGGGAATATACGATTGAATTAGCCCAACGCTACCCTCATATGAATTTTATAGGGGTAGATAAAAAAGGTTCCAGGATGTGGAAAGGCTGTAAATATTCCGTAGAAAATGGATTGTCGAATGTGGCATTTATTCGTACTCAGATTCAATTCCTTGCTAATTATTTTGCTGAAAATGAAGTAAGTGAAATATGGCTAACTTTTCCCGATCCTCAACCTAAACGTTCGAAAGTGAATAAACGCTTAACCTCTTCAATGTATCTCGATATTTATAAGAAAATAGCTATTCCCAATGCCTGTGTTCATCTGAAAACAGATAATCGGATACTATTCGATTATACATTGGAAGTTATTGATAAATTGCAATTTTCCTTATTAGAAAAGAATGAAGATTTGTATGCTTCCGAGATTGTAAATTGTGATCTTGCCATACAAACGTATTATGAAAAGATGTGGTTAGAACAGGGATTAAAGATATATTATTTAAAATTTTGTCTGATATAACACATGGAAACAATACGTAAGATTTATCGAATAGGCAATGGTCCTTCCAGTAGTCATACCATGGCTCCGAGGCGAGCTGCATTAATGTTTAAAGAAAAAAATCCTCAGGCATCTGTATATCGTGTTACTTTATACGGAAGTTTAGCGGCGACGGGTAAGGGACACTTGACCGATAAAGCGATAGAGGAAAGCATGAAACCCCATAAAGTAATGATAGTGTGGAAACCGGAGGTCTTTTTACCGTTTCATAACAATGCCATGTTATTTGAAGCGATGGATACACACCATAATGTTACAGATTCATGGACGATTTATAGTGTTGGTGGTGGAAAGCTTGCCAATGAAAATACGATATTAAAAGAAGAAAAAATCTACGAGCATACTAATACTACAGATATCCTAAATTATATTGAAGAAAAAGGACTTACGTATTGGGAATACCTAAACCGTTACGAGTCATCCGATATATGGGATTTTCTGAATGAAGTATGGAAAGTAATGCAAGCAGCGATAGAACGTGGCGTTCAAACCGATGGTGTTATTCCGGGAGGCTTGTATTTACGACGTAAGGCAGCTTCTTATTACGTGAAAGCCTCAAGTTATAAATCTTCTTTACAAGGACGTTGTTTGGTAATTGCTTACGCACTCGCAACCGCTGAAGAAAATGCCTCCGGCGGGGAAATTGTAACAGCGCCTACTTGTGGGTCTTCGGGTGTTTTGCCGGCAGTATTATATCATTTGAAAACCAATCACAGGTTTACGGATAAGCAGATTTTAAAAGCCTTGGCATCGGCAGCTATATTTGGAAACGTAGTAAAAGCAAATGCTTCTATTTCAGGTGCCGAAGTGGGTTGCCAGGGAGAAATTGGTACGGCATGTGCTATGGCAGCAGTTGCTGCCAATCAATTGTTTGGAGGCAGCCCTCAACAAATAGAATATGCTGCAGAAATGGCATTGGAACATCATTTAGGACTTACCTGTGACCCCATTTGTGGGCTGGTACAAATACCTTGTATTGAGCGAACCGCTTTTGCTGCATTGCGTGCACTCGATGCTAATTTATATGCCATGATGTCAGATGGCAAACATATCGTCAGCTTCGATAAAGTAGTGAAAACCATGAATCTTACCGGAAATGACCTACCTAGTCTGTACAAAGAAACAGCAATGGGTGGTTTAGCGTTATTAAATAAAAAGCAATAATTACTATTGTCTGTTGTGTTTTATTTTTTTTCCCCATTTTTTTTTCTTTCCTATGGCAAAATCCTTCCAAAAATGCATGCCTGGGATAGGAGATGCTTCGTTAAAATATCAAAAAGCTCCGGAGCTTTTTTTTGTAAGCATTTTAAATATTATGTGGATGTTATAGAAATTCAATTTAATAACAAATATTTTCATTTTTGTTGGTTTTAATAGGGTTTTATGGTTTAATTTTGCATCAAAAAAAAAGAAATATCAACAGTATGAAAACACAGCGATTAGTAGCAAGGCATCAAATGGGAGCAATCCTCTCAACAATTCATATAGAAAGTCCGAAAACTATGGAAGAAAAACGTCCGCATACGATTACAAATAATACCTTAGTCTGTTTACGTATAAAACCGGAAAGGGAAGTTTTACAAAAGGCTATTCATAATCCGTAGGGAAGGATGAAGGAATAAAGTATTACATTTTAAACCCTTAGAAGCCGTTGTAG
>JAQVNO010000047.1 GCA_028703095.1 Bacteroidales bacterium | reverse complement strand
TCCCGACTGATAAAGAATTTGCATATACACCATTTAATATGAGTGAAGTTACTTATATTTTCAAAGCTTATGACGGCTTATCGTATTCTAACGCAATTTCGAATGCCTATTACTTTTATATTACAATAATTACCTGCAAATATAATAATATTGTAAAGCTTCTTTTCAACGCTACAACAAAATAAAACAATGGATAAATACTATAATTTTATAAATGAACATTTTGGTGATATTGTTTTGCCAAAAGAACCCTCTTCGCTTTATGATTCTATTCGTTATATATTAGAGCAAAAAGGGAAATGGATACGTCCTCAAATGTGTTTGTTATCTTGTGAACTCTTCAATGGACATATAAAGAATGCCATTTATCCTGCCATTGCTTTCGAATTGCTACATACCTTTACCCTTGTTCACGACGACATCATGGATGAATCAGAATTAAGAAGAGGAAATTTAACTATTTATAAAAAATGGGGCAGCAGTACAGCAATCCTTGCAGGTGATATTTTATTTGCGTTAGCCTATCAATATCTTTTACAATATAAATCCATAGGAATAAATAAAATTATCGGATTATTTACTTCAACCATTATTACTATTTGCGAAGGACAACAAATGGATATGGATTTTGAAAAAGAAATGAAAATAAAATCGGATATGTATTTGAAAATGACACGCTTTAAAACAGCTACGCTGCTTGCAGCTTGTTTGAAAACCGGAGCTATTACGGCAAATGCAAAACCCGAACATCAAGATTATATTTATGAATTCGGTATTAATATAGGATTGGCTTTCCAAATACAGGACGACCTATTTGATGTGTATGGACAAACCGAAACTGTCGGTAAAATAAATGGACAAGATATTGCAAGTAATAAAAAAACATTTTTATCAGTAACCGCATTAGAAATAATAAAAGGAGATGATTTAAAAATATTAAAGAAATATTTTTCTAAAACTACTTTTGATTTTAATGAGAAATTCAATACTATTAAAGCTTTGTATGACAAATATAATATTCGCCAATTAGCAGAAAATCAAATTGAAAAATATTATCAAGAAGCTTATAAAAACTTGGATGCCATCAATTTACCCGAAGAAAAAACTTCTTCTTTGATTGATTTCGTCAAACAATTAATGTACAGAAGCTTTTAATCCGATGCATGAAAGATAGTTCAAGATATCAGTATCGTAAATGGATTATTCTTTCCTTAGTTTTGTGTGTTTTTATTGTTTATTTTATCCGTCTTTTATTTTTACAAGTATTTGATGACCAATGGGAAATTAGAGCAAAAGGCAACGCATTGCGTTATGTTTGCGATTACCCCCCAAGAGGATTGATATATGACAGAAACGGTGAATTATTAGTTACTAATACCATTTCCTACGACTTGATGGTTGTGCCTCGTAAAGTAAAACTTTCTGACACATTAATGAGTGAATTATGTAGCATATTGGAAATTAGCTCCGAAGAATTTACCCGACGTTTTGAAAAAGCCAAAGCCTATTCTCCTTTTGTAGCATCTATTTTTGACAGACAAATTTCCGATGAGACACATGGATATATCGAAGAACGATTACATCGACTTCAGGGATTTTATTTACAACCCCGCACATTACGTAAATACTTAACTGCTTCAGCAGCACATTCATTAGGATACATAGGCGAAGTAAATTACAATGATATGGAAAAAGATGCGTATTATGCAATGGGAGATTATATTGGAAAAATAGGCATCGAGAAGTCATACGAGAAAGAATTAAGAGGGATAAAAGGATGTCAGATACTATTGGTAGATAACTTAAACCGTGAAAAAGGGTCCTTTCAAAACGGACTTTATGACACGGCTGCTGTAGCAGGTAAAAGCTTATGGTCCTCAATAGATAAAGGTTTGCAAGAATATGGGGAAAAACTAATGCAAGGCAAGCGTGGTAGTATTGTTGCCATAGAGCCTTCTACCGGCGAAATATTGTGTTTGATAACATCTCCTAGCTATAACCCTTCGTTATTAGTTGGACGTGAACGTGGTAAAAATTATGAAAAGTTGCACAAAGACTCATTAAATAAACCTCTGTTTAATAGAGCTTTAATGGCACAATATCCTCCCGGATCAACTTTTAAACTAGTAAATGCATTAATTGGACAAGAAGAAGGAGTGATTAATAAAAATACAACCTACAGTTGTCACATGGGTTTTGCCTATGGAAATAGAGTGTTAGGGTGTCATGCTCATGCCTCACCCGTAGATTTGGTATTCTCTATACAAACTTCTTGCAACACATATTACTGTAGAGTACTTAAAGCGATATTAGAAAATAAAAAGAAATACAAAAACACAAAAGAAGCCTATGATGCATGGTATAAAAAAGTTAAAAACTTAGGATTTGGACATAAATTTAATTCCGATCTACCCTATGAATTAAAAGGTTTTATCCCCGAATCCGGTTATTACGATCACTACTATGGTAAAAACAGATGGAAAGCAACAACAATTATATCGATTGCCATTGGACAAGGAGAAATTGCAGCAACACCCATTCAGCTTGCTAATTTAGTTGCTATTATTGCCAATAAAGGTTATTATTTTCCACCGCACCTTGTAAAAGCGATAGGACATGCTGACTCCTTACATTGTCTTTATAAAACAAAGCATAATGTAGGTATTCAAGAAGCTTATTTTTTACCTGTAATCGAAGGCATGGAAAAAGCAGCAACGTCAGGGACCGTTCGCAGTGCTGCCGTTCCGGGCATACGTATCGCCGGAAAAACAGGAACAGCACAAAATCCTCATGGGAAAGACCATTCTATTTTAGTGTGTTATGCTCCTGTTGATAATCCAAAAATAGCCGTTTCCGTCATTGTTGAAAATGCAGGATTCGGAGCTACTTGGGCAGGACCAATTGCCGGACTGATGATAGAAAAATATTTAAATGATAGTATTGCTCGCGTTGAGCTCGAAAAACGAATTATGGATGCCGTTATATATTAATAAAGCATGAAAAAAGCGAAAAGTAATATCGATTGGACTCTTATTCTACTTTTCTTTATCTTAGTAGGTATCGGTTGGATTAATATTTATTCGACAACTACTGAAGGTAATGGGATTTTTAGCTTCGATACTAATTACGGAAAACAATTAATATGGATAGGCAGTGCCGTATTAGTGTTAATTTTTACCATGGTCATTAATTATCGCTTTTATCCCGCCTTTTCTGCTCCCATCTACATATTGTTTACCATTATGTTAGTATTAGTTTTTTTTATAGGAGAAACAACAAAAGGGGCAACATCATGGTTCGGCATTGGCAACATCGGTATACAACCTGCTGAATTTGCAAAATATGCCACTTGCCTTTTGCTGGCACGTTATATTGCAGATAATGATTGTGATTTAACAAAGAATAAGCATTTATTTGTTGCTGTTCTTATCATATTGCTTCCTATGTCTTTTATTTTATTACAAAATGATATGGGATCAGCTTTACCTTTTTTGTTTTTAATCTTTGCATTGTATAGAGAAGGATTAAAATCTTGGATATTAATCAGTGGTTTTTCCGCTATTATCTTATTTATATCGTTGGTTTTTCTTAAAGAATGGATTGTAGTTATTATACTTTCGGCAATATTAGCATTCTTTCTGTGGACTTTGCGCAAACAAAAACGTATTTACGTTGGTGTTTTTCTAATATATGCAGTCGCGATAGTTTATGTTTTTTCTATAGGTACGGTTTATAAACGCGTATTAAAAGATTATCAACGAGCGCGTATCGAAGTGCTTTTCGGAAAAATAGATGACCCTAAGGGCATAGATTACAACGTTATACAATCAAAAATAGCCATTGGCTCGGGAGGATTGACAGGTAAAGGTTTCCGTAACGGCACCCAAACAACCCTCAATTTTGTACCTGAACAAAGTACAGATTTTATTTTTTGTACCATTGGTGAAGAATGGGGTTTCCTCGGCTCTGTTTTCGTTATTTTATTGTATGCCTTATTGATAATACGTATTTTTATGCGTTCGGAACATCAACGAGAACCTTTTGTACGTATTTACGGTTATTGTATCGCTTGCATATTCTTTGCCCATTTTGCCATTAATATCGGCATGACTATCGGGCTAATGCCCGTTATAGGAATTCCCCTTCCTTTTATCAGTTATGGAGGCTCTTCCTTATTAGCATATACATTAATGCTTTTTACTTTTATCAATCTTGATGCTAAAACCAACCACTGGACGTAATTTTTGTATCATTGCCATGCGGAAATGTTAAATTTTTCCCGCCTTATGAATAAGTTTGCATTTATAACACATACATTATCAAATTAAAAATTATTTTGTCAAGCTACCTTTTGAAAGCTATTTTTTTATACTTTTGCAGCGGAGAGATGGCAGAGTGGTCGATTGCGGCGGTCTTGAAAACCGTTGACCTTCACGGGTCCGGGGGTTCGAATCCCTCTCTCTCCGCTGAATCATGGTTTTAAATTACAAACACCTTAAAAAAGGTGTTTTTTTATTCCCTGTTTTTAGTATCTTTGCAAGCGTATTTTTAATATATAAATCTATGTATAGACAAAATATCAACTTGTTGATACTTTTTATAATGTGTTCTTTTTTTACTTTTGCTCAATCAGGACTTAGCAGTTATAAAATTCCGCAATGGTTAGTAAAAGCCGATACAAATTTGCAATGGATGCAGCAAAAAAAGCAAGAAGACATCAAAATGAAACATAATATTATTAAAAAAATTAAATCTAAATCACCAAATCTAAAAGGAGTTATTAAATATCATAATTTGCCTCCCGATTCATTGGTTAAAATGTCTTTTATGATAGATATTAATCATGACAGCATCGATGATTTTATTTTTTATGATTATTTGCCTTTTTGTAATGAACAAGCATTTGTAATTATTGCCGTTTCAAAAAACAATTCTTATGAAATTATTTTAGAAAAAGAATGTGAATTCTTAAGTTGGTATTCTAAAGATGATAGCCTATCATTTCAAATTTATGTGCAAGGTTGTTGCGAAGACTATCACGGATACATGTATAATATTTTATCTATAAAAGGGGAAGAAGAATCACTCTATCTGCAACTTATGCAAGTTAAAAACAGGCAACTTTTTACATCTACTAATCCCGAAATAATTTGGAAGTCTTCAACTCATATCCCGATGCAACATCAAACGATAGCAAAAGCAGAAATTACAAAAGATTCCGTATATCTCAAACACAATCCTGAAGAAATAAGAGGAGTCATGGTTTTTTTTATGCAAAATTCTCCTCAGTGGTTTTTGTATGCCGGTGATTCTGCTGAAGTATTACAAGAAAAAACAGTAAATCAGAAAAAATGGTATTATTTAAAAACACCTATTAACAAACGAAATATGCCTGAAAGTTATCTTCAAGGAAGTTTTGTTTACGGATGGATACAAGAAAACAATGTGTTACTTAAATAAAATACTGTAAATTTGCATTTTTTTATGTAGAAATATTCTGTTTATGACTAATTCCACATGTTCTCAGATTCAAATCAAAGAAGTAATTAATGATAAAGATTTACGATTGTTTATTCGCTTTCCAAAGCATTTATACAAACATTGCCCTTATTATGTCCCCTCTATAGAATCAGAAGATTGGAAGACTTTAAAACATCATCCCGCCAAAGCCTTTTGCGAAATTCGCATGTGGCTTGCTTTTCAAAACACGAAAGTTGTAGGTCGAATTGCAGGCATTATCAATCACAAATGCAATGCATTGAAACAGCAGCAACGCATACGTTTCGCATGGTTCGATACAATCAATGATACAGAAGTAGCAAGTGCTTTGTTTAATGTTGTTGAAAATTGGGGCAGAGAACAAAAATTGCTGGAGATAAGCGGGCCTTCTCGTTTTTCGAACATGGAAAAACAAGGAATGCTAATATACGGATTCAACCGCATGCCCCCTATTTCTGCAGAATACAATTTTCCTTATTATCCACAAATCCTTGAAAATCTAGATTATCAAAAAGAAGTTGACTATATTCAGTATAAAGTTGCCATGGGTCCTATACCGGAAAAAATCACAAGACTGTATGAATACATATCTAAAAAACATAAAGTTAAAATTCAAGAATTTAAACGTAAAAAAGATATGATACCCTACGGGAAAAAAATGTTTTTAGCCCTGAATCAGAGCTATTCTGACATCTATAATTTTATTCCTCTGAGCGATACAGAAATCGACTATATGATTAAAAATAATTTTATCTTTCTAGATAAAGACTTAGTTAACATATTAGTAGACGAGAACAATAAAATGGTAGGGTTTAGTTTGTGTATGCCTTCGTTGAGCAAAGCTTTTCGTAAAGCAAACGGTAAATTATTTCCCTTCGGCTGGTATCATTTGCTTAAAGCAATGCAAAAAAATGATGAAGTTGACCTATATTTTACCGGCGTTTTACCCCAATATTCAGGAAAAGGATTTCATTTACTTTATCATTATAAACTTCATACTACCTTTATCAAAAAAGGATATGTGTTCGCCAATGCAACCCAACAATTGGAATACAATGCTGCCCATCATATTTGGGAAGAATATGATTCTGAAATAGTTTTTAAACGCCGTTGTTATTTGAAAAATTTACACCCATTAATTAAATAGCAAAATAGGTACTTGGGATTCTATGCCATTTCTTAAATTACTAATAAAATTTACAGATTATTTATCCTTTGAAAAAACAAACGGATGAATTAAGTCCACGTTTATTCGGTATTATTTATTAAAAAAATCTTGTTGAAAAAAACTTCTGTTTTTTATCTTTCCAGTTAGTATGGAATATAACTTTGTAAGATAAATTATATACAATAATATAAAATTAATAAAAATGAGAGTAATGGATAGAAATAAAATCAAGTATTTGTTCATCTATACTTTATTGATTTGTTTTAATACGACTTATGCTCAAAAGAATCAAGTATACACTTTTCCCGACAGGGAGTTTCAATCGGCACAAGAGTTATATCGTTTAGAGCAGTACGGTGCGGCGAAGAAGAAATTTGCCATCGTTTATGAAGCTATTCCCGAAAAATATGATATACGTAAAGAAAAATCCTTATATTATATGGGCATCTGTGCCGCCCTTTTATATCATGAAGACGCTGAAAAACTAATAATGTCCTTCATTGAATTATACCCTGAACATTCACAACTTGACCCTTTGTGGTTTTATCTGGGAAACTATTATTTTGCCAAAAATTCTTATCGCAACGCCCTCAGGGCTTATGAAAATATAGAAGAACGATTGATTGATAGTGAAAATATTGCTGAATATGAATTTAAAAAAGGCTATGCTTATTTCATTACCGAAAAATACAACGAAGCTAAACCACTTTTGGCTAAAGCCAAAGATAAACAAAGTCAATATCAATCAAAGGCTTTGTTCTATTATTCCCATCTTTTGTACCTTGAAAAGAATTATAATTCAGCTTTGGTTGGATTTCAAAAACTTATGGGGGAAGACAGCTACAACAGCATTGTTCCCTTTTATATCACACACATCTATTTTGCCCTTGGCCTGTATGAAGACATCATACAACAAGCTGCCGAGTTATTAGCAAAAAGCAGTCAAAAACGTTTGGGTGAAATGAATCGAATCGTTGCACAATCACATTTTCAACTTAAACAATACAAAGAAGCCATTCCATATTTTGAAACCTACCTGGAAAAAACAGAAATACTGACTTGTGAAGATTTTTATGAAGTTGGCATTTGTTATTATAAAGAAAAACACTATGATAAAGCTGTTGATTATCTCACTAAATCCTTTTGCAAAGACAATGACAGTGTCAATCAGTATATTTATTTTACGCTTGCCGATTGTTATATAAAAACAAATCAAAAAGAATTTGCTTCCAATGCTTTTTTATCGGCTTATGAATTAAAAAAGAACCCCATACTCACAGAAGATGCTTTGTTTGCTTACGCTAAGCTTCAATATGAACTTACCACGAATCCATTTGTACCTTCTATCACCGCATTTGAGAAGTTTTTAAATGAATATCCGAAATCAAGTCATAAAAATGAAGCAGAAAAGCTATTAACCAATATTTATCTGACAACCAAAAACTATAAAGCGGCCATTTCCTCTTTGGAAAAGATAGAACATAAAAGTGTCTCTCTTTTGAAAGCCTATCAACGGGTGTTGTTTTATAGGGGTGTAGAATTATATAACGACAGGAAATTAGACGAAGCCAACCCTTATTTCGACCTTGCTATTGAAAACAATTATAATCAGGTTATTTATGCACAAAGTTTGTTTTGGAAAGGTGAAATAGATTATCAACAAAGCAATTATGATCAAGCAATCACTAATTACAATCTTTTCTTTGCATCAAACCATGCCACACAAACGGAAGAATATCCCATGGGATATTATAATTTAGGATATGCACAATTCAAAAATAAACAATATAGCTTGGCAATTAAAAACTTCTTGTCTTTTGAAATACAAGAAGTAAGTTCTTTCGACAAAAAAATCATAGTTGATGCGTATAATCGTATTGGAGATTGTTATTTTATGGCTTCGGAATTGCTAAAGGCAATACTATATTATGATAAAGTGATAGAAACCAACATATATGATGTAGATTATGCACTATACCAAAAAGCACAATCTCAAGGAGGATTACAATTATTTGACTCTAAAATCAGCACACTGGAAGAACTCGTATCAAGTTATCCAAACTCCAATTATACCTTAGATGCTCGTGTAGAGATAGCAAATACGTATATCACTGTCGGGAACAATAAGAAAGCCGAAGAAATCTATTTAGATTTCATAGAAAAAAATCCTAAAAGTCCATTAATAAAACCCTCTATGTTAAAACTCGGCATGATATATTTCAACACCGAACAAGACAACAAAGCATTGGATATTTTTAAAACAGTAGTGAAAGAATACCCTCAATCTGAAGAAGCAGGCACGGCATTGAAAAACATAGAAACCATTTATTCATCTTCTGGAAATATAGAAGAGTTTTTTGTTTATGTTAAAAATGTATCTTTTGCAAATATTACAGTAGAACATCAAGATACAATTATGTACAATGCTGCAAGCGAGAAATATTTCAACAAACAGTTTGAAGAAGCAGAAAATGGCTTCAATGCTTATATACAACGTTTTCCTAAAGGGGTGTACGCCACCCATGCACATTTTTATCTTGCCGAAATCGCTATGCGTAAATCGAACTATGATGTAGCTTTAACTAATTATGAATTTGTTATTCAAAATCCATTAGATCAATTTGAAATTATAGCGATACAAAATGCTGCCGATTTATATTATAAGAAAGCCAACTATCAGCAATCGTTATCCTATTACACCCTTTTACATAATAAAACATCTATCCCTTCTCAAAAAACAGATGCCTTACTAGGGATGACACGCTCCTCTTACTCCAAAGAAGACTACAGCAATGCCATAGCAATGGCTGAAACCTTATTGAAAGAAAATAAAATAAATCCTGATGTTGTCAGTGAAGCACACCTGATTATTGCTCGCTCGGCAATGCTGCTTAACGATTTAAAAAAAGCAAATCAAGAATATGAATATTTGTCGAAAGTTTCTAAATCAGAATTTGTTTCCGAAGCCTTATATAATTTGGCTTATATCACTTATATACAAGACAACGTAGATGCTGCTGAGAAAAAAATCTTTGAAATTCTCACCAATATCTCACATGATTATTGGTTGGCGAAAAGTTATATTTTATTGGGAGATATCTATTTATCAAAAGGGAATACTTTCCAAGCAAAACATACCTATTCAAGCATTATAGAAAATTATGAAGGAGAAGACCTCAAACAAATTGCGCTTGATAAATACAATGCGATAATAGCACAAGAAGAGGAAATTGAAAAACAGAAACAAGAAGAAAAGAACAAACTAGAAGAACAAAATATTTTAGGACCCACTGAATAAACAGAATATTATGAAAATAATCACTAGGCATATGAAAACATATAAAATAATTATCCTTATTTCAGCTTTTCTTTTTCATACGACAATTATGTATGGACAAACTCAATACGACATTGAAGTAAGATCGGCTTTTAATCCATCCATTAAAGATGCCCAGACAAAAATTAGCCTGCCGGCAAAAATAACAGACACAAGTAGCATTCAACAAGAAATTAAATACAACATTGAGGACATGGTGTTAACACATGAGTTTGTACCGGAACCCATCAATGCCCCCAAGCTTGGCAAAGACCAGATTATTCGTTTATATCGCAATTACATAAAAGTAGGGTTTGGCTATCCGGAACCATATCTCGAATTTAGTCATAGTAATTTACGCTCTAAAAAGATTGCTTATGGTGTCAATGTAAAACATCATTCATATTTCGGGAAAATTAAAAGTTACGGACCGGCATCCTATTCTCATTCCGGTTTAGACGGTTATGGTCAATGGTTTTTAAAAGATTTTATTTTAGAAGGAGAAGTAGGATATAATCATGATTTCGTACATTGCTATGGATATAATACCGATTCATTAAAAAAATTCTATGCTATCAGAGATATCCATTTACCAAAGGCAAAATCAACTGTCCGTCAATACCACAACGCATATGCCGGTATTACAGCCATGAGTAATTACGGGAAACGATCATCGGGACTTTCTCAAATATATTCGCTTGATTATAATTTTCTTTATGATAATTTCAAGTCATACGAACATCAACTTGCATTTGCTACAAGTTTATTGAAGCCTATTAAAATTCCACGTTTGGATTTTGCAAAAATAGGTGGAGATATTGGCGTTAACTATTTCCATAACAACTGGGCAAATAAAGCATTAAAAGAAGATAATTGGATGTTTCATATAAACCCGAAAATGGAAATAGGTTACGGAAATTATGCTTTTCATGTGGGATTTAAAGTTGCCGTAGGTTTGCGCGACAGCTCCGTTTTCGGAATTTATCCTGATATTGAAGCCTTGTTGAATGTAGTTCCTAATATTTTAACTTTCTATGTAGGCCTAGGCGGAGGCATGAGCCATTATTCTTATCTTGAGTCAATGCGGATGAATCCCTATTTATCGGATTATTTGAATTTGGGATTTATCAATGAACAATTACGAATTTACGCAGGTACAAAAACCAATCTATCACGTTTTCTAACTTTTGGTGCACGTGCCTCCTTAGGACTGGTTACCAACATGCCTTTCTTTTTCAACGATACTGCTGCAAGGGTTATGCTCAAGGATACTTCGGTTAATTTATTCAACACCTTTGTCATTGTCAATTCTCAATCGGTTCGCACCAATGCTCATGTTGACTTAACCTATCGTTACAAAGAGATTGTTGAAGTTGTATTGAATTTCGATTACAATCTCTATACTGCCGATTCCATAATAAAGAAAGCGTGGTATAAACCTATGTTTACTACTTCTTTAGATGCTTTTTATAATTTAAAAGATAAATTCATATTCAATTTTGGTTTTTATATTCATACCGGAGCCTATCGTCCGTCAGTAACCCCGAGAGGTGCTATCAGAGCTTTGCCTTTAAAAGCGATATTTGATTTTAACCTCGGTTGTGAATACCGTTGGAACAAACGTTTATCTTTCTTTTTAGACGTAAACAATTTTGCTGCACAGCGGAATTTTTATTATTATGAATATCCTTCAGAACGTATTAATTTCCTTTTAGGAGCTAAGTATATTTTTGGAGGAGAAAGAGTTGGAAAAAAATAAAAAATTAAAAAATGATTGCATATATTACAGGAGCTACCAGCGGGATAGGAAAAGCAATTTCCTTAAAATTGGCCCAAAAAGGCTATGATGTTATAATCACAGGACGCAGAGAAGCGATGTTGCACGAATTAGCAAATGAAATAAAAAATTCATGTGCTCAAGAGGTATTCCCTTTAGTGTACGATGTGAGAAATCGTCAACAGACAATGAATATCAATGCTTCTTTGCCTAAAAAATGGCAACAAATTGATGTGTTGGTAAACAATGCGGGATTGGCAGTCGGATTAAATCCCATACACGAAGGGGATATGGACGATTGGGAACGCATGATAGACACCAATCTTAAAGGCTTGTTATATGTTACACGCAGCATAGCTCCTTTGATGGTTAAAAGAGGGAAAGGCCATATTTTCAATATCGGTTCCATTGCCGGCAAAGAAGTTTATGCCAACGGCAATGTGTATTGTGCTACTAAATTTGCTGTTGATGCCTTAAACAAAGCCATGCGTATTGACATGGTTCAAGCAGGAATTAAAGTAACCCAAATAGCTCCCGGCGCTGCCGAAACGGAATTCTCGCTCGTTCGCTTTAAAGGAGATAAAGCTGCTGCCGAAAAAGTATACAAAGGCTACGTGCCACTTTGCGGTGAAGATATTGCCGAAGTCCTTGCATTTGTTCTTTCACTTCCCGATCATGTATGCCTAAACGATATTGTTATAACTCCAAAAGCACAAGCAAGCGCCTCTTGTTTTTATAAAAAATAGTGCTGATTCGAATATATAGTGTATTATTAGTTGTAGTATTTTTCTCAATATCTATGCTTTAATGTAGTAAATTATGCGAAAGTTGCGATTAATACGATCTATTAATTATTGCTAATAATATCCTTACATTCCACTCCTAATTTTTGTAATTGTTGCCAAAATTCAGGATAAGATTTACTGACGCAATCCGGATTTTCGATATGTACTTCCGGAAAAATACCGACTAGCAATGCAAAACTCATAGCCAAACGATGATCATTGTATGTATGGAAACAAAGCGGTAAATTGTTTTTCCTATGCAAAGGTAATATTTCCAAAGACGTACCATTATAATTGATAGTTGCTATTTGTCCCAGTTCTTTAATCAAAGTTTCTATTCGATTACTTTCTTTATAGGCTAAATTGGCTATCCCTTTAATACTTGCCTTTATTTGCAGCCCACAGCAAAGTACTGCAATAGTGGGCACCAAGTCAAGACATGAACGTGCATTAAAATCCAAATAAGAAGGTTTGCTATCGTTAACTTTATGTATAAATGCTCCTTCTTTCTGATAATTTAAACAAACTCCAAATTGTGACACAATGGTTTCTATAATGCTATCCGCTTGGAATTCGCTCTTTTTCAGCCCTTTAATAAAACAACTTCCTTTTTTATGCAAAGCAAGCCAAGCACACCAATAGGCTGCCGCCGACCAGTCGGGTTCAACTGTCATAGTAAATTTTCTCGTTATTGGAGGAGTATAATTATAATATAAGTTGTTATGCTGCATACTAATCCCTATGCCTAAACTTTGCATGAGAGAAAGGGTCATGGAAAGATAAGGTAAAGAGGAAGTGTTTTCTGAAATTTGAAGATTTATATTTTGTTTCATTAGGGGCAACACCAACAAAAGAGCACTTACAAACTGGCTACTGCGTTGTGAATCTACTATCAACAAACTGCCTATGTGTAAGGATTTTGAAGTATGTATTTGCAGTGGGGGAAACCCTTCTTTTTCAGCATAATTGATAGTTGCTCCGCAAGCAGACAACACATCCACCAATTCATTGATGGGTCTATTTTTCATTGCATCGCTACCGGTAAGCAACCATTTTCCTTTTTTAAAACAAAGATAGGCACATAAGAACCGAAAGGCTGTTCCACAATTACGAGCATCAAGTGTTTTTACTGTATTTGAAGAATATAGATTTGTTTTTATTTCTAACAATAAACGCATGAGAAGTTGAGTGTCATCGGCAGTAGAAAGTTGGCGGATGTTTATATTAGGCGCAAAAGTTTCTTTAAGAATCAACAAACGGTTACTTATACTTTTAGAAGAAGGGACATCAAGCTGGACCGAAAGTGGAAAAGAAATAGATTTCAAAGAGACATAAGAAGCAGTCATAGCTATTCTTTTAACGTTCGAGAAAAAGCAAAAACACACAACAAAGTATTAAAAACAGCAAAAAATACCAGTCCGGATTGACGTTCAAGCATGGCTTCGGTTATGAAGTTTATTGCTACAATCAGGGTAAAAACAAAATAAAGAAAATACTTTTTATTGTAGGCAATAACAACGCTATAAATTTGCCCGACAACAAATAGTAAGCATCCAAAAATACCAAGTGTAACCAATAATTGCAAATACTGATTATGACAATTATATTCTCTTATGTAATAATCAAGCTCAAGCTTTTGAAGATATTTATATTTCAGAGCATCTTTTACATCACCGGTTCCTGTTCCACAAGGTAAATTTTCTTTGGCTACTTGTGCAGCATAGCGCCAAATAGTATAGCGACCGTCATTACGAATATCTTCAACGCCTTGTATACTTTCTAATTTTTTTGTAAATCGGTTAAAATTATCGGGAAGATAAACATACATGCTTCCTCCTATTATAAGAATAAAAAGTATATATAAAAGATTGATTTTTTTAATATGCTTACTGAAAATAATATAAATTACCAACAATATAAAAAGTACAAACAACACTAAAAAAGCTGTTTTTGAACTTAATAAAAATACTTCGGCAATTAATACGGGAATACAAAGAAAATACAAAATTTTTTCGATAATGATTGTTTTTTTGTTCAGCAAAAAATAAATCATAGCTGCCAAAGCAAAAGTATAAAACATGGATGCGTAAGAAGGATGATGTAAAAAAGAGGCTAATAAATAAAAGAAATGTGCAAAATTGTAATATTCCGTAAAATTAATGTAGGAATGATACACATTGTATGCAATAGCAAGAAAACATCCGACAAAATAAAAATTAAAAAGTATTTTTATTCGAGCAAAAGTCCATTTTTTCAGGTCGTAAGAAAACACAATAAGAGGCAAAGCTAGCAGAGGTAATTTCAAAACTATATCGTTTATTCCGAAGGACATATTTTCTGAATACAATAAACCGATTGCGTAAAAAACAAACAATCCGACATAAAGGAAAAACGGGAGTATTAAGTTATTTTGTTGAATTATTTTCCATTTTGGCATAAGATAAGCTTCCTGTTTACGTAAGCGACCTATAAGTACATGAAGTGCTTCCGTTAGCACTTCCACCATCCAGTTTAGTGAAAGTATAAGCAAAAGCGGAGGCATATAGGCACGTTTCAAAGGCAAAGCAAAAACAATCATCAATAAGATTACATATTGGATATGAAAATGTATGTTTTTTCGTTTCATAAACTCTATACTTCGTTTTTATTACCTTCAACGATAATTATGATTTCGCCTTTCACAGTTTTTTGTTGAAAATAAGCAATAGCCTCTGCAACAGAACCACGAATATTTTCTTCGTAAATCTTAGTAAGTTCACGTGAAACACATACTTTCCTTTGGGAACCGCAGCAATTCGAAAGTTGTTCCAATGTTTTAAGTAAGCGAAACGGAGATTCATAAAGAATAATCGTTTCTTTCAGAGAAGCAAGATATTGCAAGGCAGTTAGTCGCCCTTTTTTATGGGGAAGAAAGCCATAGAAAAAGAAACGATCACAGGGAAGCCCGGAATTTACCAATGCGGGAACAAAAGCAGTAGATCCCGGAAGGCATTCTATGTCAATATTTTCTTTGATACATTCTCTAATAAGTAAAAAACCTGGATCGGAAATGCCTGGAGTACCGGCATCACTGACCATAGCAACTGAATCGTGTTTTTTGATAATATTGATAAAATTTGATAATTGTCTGTGTTCGTTAAACTGATGATACGCGAGTGTTGGATTACTTATATCATAATGTTTTAATAATTTAGCTGTAACCCGAGTATCTTCACAAAATATCAATGCTGAATTTTTCAATATACGTAAAGCTCTTAAGCTTATATCTTCCAGATTTCCAATGGGAGTAGGTACGAGATAAAGTTTTGGCATTATTGCACTTTATAAAGGTTAATGTAATCAGTAATAAGTTTAAATAAACCCGTGTATCCTCCCAAAGTCATTTTTTCAAGTCGGTCGGAAGTATGATGATACCTCCCTGAATCGCCCATGGCATAAATAAAAAAAGCCATGGCTCCTTCTTTGTAGAAAGGATAATGATCGCTGTTGGTAGTAGCTTCTCTGTCGACAACCTTATGAAGATAGTGATTCTCATTATTTAAAGCTTCGATTTTTTTAAATTCTTCCGGAAATGCTTTACCACAAACAAGCGTAATCCCCCTCTCCCCTGTGCCTACCATATCGAAATTAATAACTGTTTTAATATTGAATATAGGAAAAAGGCGATTTTCTACATAATACATTGAGCCTAATAATCCTATTTCTTCAGCAGTAACAGCTAAAAAAGCAATGGAATAATCAGGTTGGTTTTCCGGTTTACTGTAATGACGCGCCAAATCCATTATAAAAGCCGTACCGCTGGCATTATCATTGGCTCCGTAAAAGATATAATCTTTCCCAAAATGCCCTAAATGATCATAGTGAGCCACAAAGACAAAAAAAGAATCGGGATACGTTTTTCCTTTCACATAGCCACAGACATTTTGTGTTTGATAATTTTGTATATAACGGCTGTCTAAATTAATAAAAATATTTTTTGGCTTCTTAGGAAGACATTCTTTTGTAATATTAATGGTTATATGATTAGCCTTTATTTGACCTAAAGCCAAACGCCAACTTAATAAGTTTTTGCTTACCAATATATATCCACGAACACCAAGCGTATTTAAAAATGTCGTTTCCATTACTTTGTTGTATATTTTCAATTGTAAGGAATCTTTCGTA
>JAQVNO010000151.1 GCA_028703095.1 Bacteroidales bacterium | reverse complement strand
AAGAACTTTGGTACAAGCAAAACATCAGAAATGCATCCGTGGTATTAGGTTTACAAGATTTGTGCGCTGAGTTTATATTCAGCGAAAATGCAAGTGTATTTCTTAATAGTTCTTGCGGTGTGCCATCCACTATCGCCGGGAGTATGCCGCTTCCTATCTTCCCACTTACGGCATTAGGCTTACAGTTTCACTATTATTTTACCGAAAATTTAATTTTTAAAACAGCTGTTTTTGATGGCGTTTCTGACGATTTCTCCATTAATCCTTACAATTTAAAGTGGCGACTCAGAAAAGATGATGGATATCAATTATTTGCAGAGATTACGTATAAAAATACTTCCGAAACCTATCCGGGGACCTATAAATTGGGAGGATATTATCACAATACATACACCATTAATACAGTAGTTGAAGACGCTTTGTCCATTTCAGAAACCTATCCGTCAAAATATGGTTTTTATATAGTACTTGATCAGCATATTTTCAAGCGAAAATCGGGAGAAGAACTATCCGTTTTTTTACAAGCAAGTATTAAACCCAAAAATATCAACGAAAATGGGTATTATATAGGAGGCGGATGTAACTACAAAGGGATGATTTCTAAACTTCCGGATGATGTTTTAGGACTTGCTATTACACATGCAAGGGTAAACAACACACTTGGTAGTGAAACCACCATCGAACTGACATACAAAGCACAGTTGGGGGAAAATTTCTTCCTTCAACCCAATTTGCAATATATTATAAATCCGGCAGGCACAGCAGTAAAATTGGACAATAGTCTGCTCGTTTTTCTTCGTTTTGGTATAAATTTTAAAAATGCATAAGCATGCCATTCTTAACTGAAAATGACTATTAAAGACACGAGATGCACACTATAAAAGAAATACAATTGTCGAAATTGGGGAAAGGACAAGAAGCTATTATCGTTAAAGTATTAGGACACGGTGCTTTTCGCAAACGTATCATAGAAATGGGATTTATAAAAGGCAAAAAAGTTACTGCCATAAAAAAAGCCCCATTACAAGATCCTGCGGAATATCGCATCATGGATTACTATGTATCTCTTCGTCGTTCAGAAGCACAACTTATTCAAGTCGTAACATCGGAAAATATTAAAAATGAAATTAATCCTACTTACAATGGTACCATTGATGAAGAAACCTTGAAAATATCGGCAAAAGAAAAAAGCAAGATCATTAATATTGCGTTAGTAGGAAACCCGAACAGCGGAAAGACGACCCTATTTAATTATGCTTCCAATTCTCATGAACGCGTTGGCAACTATGCAGGCGTAACCGTTGATAGCAAAGTAGCTAAGATAAAAAAACACAATTATACGTTCAAGATTGCAGACTTACCCGGAACCTATTCCATAACAGAATATACTCCCGAAGAGCTTTTTGTAAGAAATTATATTCTCAATAAGAAACCCGATATTGTTGTTAATGTAGTCGATGCTTCTAACTTAGAGCGTAATCTATATCTTACCACACAACTTATTGACATGAACATTAAAGTTGTCATTGCGCTCAATATGTATGATGAGTTAAAACAAAGCGGAGCAAAATTTGATTACGATACATTGGGTAAAATGCTTGGAATACCTATTATTCCAACCATTGCTGCAAAAGGAAATGGAATTGATATGCTATTGAAAAAAATTATAGATGTGTATGAAGACAAAGACGAAATTGTTAGACACATACATATTAATTATGGGGAAAATATTGAAAGTTCCATTAAGAAAATACAAAAACTGATAAAAGAAAATAATACAATTACCGATAACTATTCAACAAGATATATATCTATAAAGCTAATAGAAAATGATATAACCACTCTAAACATTTTAAAATCATGTCCTAATTTCGATATAATAAAAAAGTGTACTGATTTTGAAATGAAACAATTAGAAAATGAATACAATGAGAAATCGGAAACCATTGTTAGCGAATTCAAATATGGTTTTATAAGTGGAGCACTAAACGAAACGTATAAAGCAGGGAAAATTGAAAAACGAAACTTGTCGCTACAAATTGATAAATTACTGACAAATAAATTTTTAGGATTTCCTATTTTCATTTTTTTTATGTGGTTTATGTTTCAAACTACTTTCAGCTTGGGAAGCTATCCCATGGACGGAATTGATTGGTTAGTAGGTAAACTAAGCGATTTTATAAGCGGAATCATGCCCGAAGGCATGCTAAAAGATTTATTGGTAGATGGAATTATTGGCGGTGTAGGAGGTGTCATTGTTTTTCTGCCAAATATATTGATACTTTTTTTCTTTATCTCGTTTATGGAAGATAGTGGTTATATGGCTCGTGCTTCATTTATAATGGATAGAATCATGCATAAAATGGGTTTACACGGGAAATCTTTCATCCCGATGTTAATGGGATTTGGTTGTAGTGTGCCGGCTATTATGGCAACACGTACTCTGGAAAATAAAAAAGACAGAATATTAACTATGTTAGCCATCCCTTTCATGTCTTGCAGTGCTCGTTTACCGGTGTATGTATTGCTTATCTCTGCTTTTTTTACCAAGAATCAAGGATTGGTGTTGTTTTCCATTTATTTGATAGGCGTTTTACTTGCCGTTGCCACTGCTCTATTGGTAAAAAAAATAGTTTTTAAAGGAACTGATACACCTTTTGTTATGGAACTTCCACCCTATCGTATTCCTACATTGAGAAATACAAGCGCTCACATGTGGCACAAAGCTGTGCAATATTTAAAAAAAATGGGTGGTGTTATTCTGATAGCTTCTATCATCATTTGGGCTATGGGATATTTTCCTCTGGAAATTGAATATTCAGTCAATTATGATTATCAATTAGAAAAAATAAAAACAGATATTAATACAAACAATAGTATCAAGGAAACAAAATTGACAGAAATTGAATTTTTGAAAAAATCCGAAAAAATGGAGAAATCCTATATCGGTCAACTTGGGCATCTGATTGAACCGGTTCTTCGTCCTTTAGGCTTCGACTGGAAAATAGGAGTTAGCATCATTACCGGACTTGCTGCTAAAGAAATAGTTGTAAGCACAATGGGTGTTTTGTATCAAACGTTCGGTGAAGATGATGAAAACATGGGTTTACCAAATAAACTCAAAGAACAGACATTTACAAGTGGTGATAAAAAAGGGCAAAAAGTATATACTCCTTTAATTGCTTATGTATTAATGGTCTTTGTATTGATATATTTCCCTTGTGTGGCTGCTGTTGCTGCGATAAAAAAAGAAGCAAATCTCAAATGGGCTATTTTTGTCGTATTTTATACTACACTACTGGCATGGATAGTGTCTTTTATTATTTATCAAATAGGTAGCCTGTTTATATAAATTCAAAAGAATATGTGGCAAGAAATTATCGTATATATAATTATATCTTTAAGCATTGTTTATCCTATTTTTGCATATTTTTTCAAAAATAAAAAACCAAAATCAATGCATAATAAAAAGAAATGCACCAACTGCCCTTTAAAAGAGCATTATTGTAAATAGAAAAATATACTGCGATTGTATGTATAACATACATAATGCTATGTCGCGAGTACACATTCTCCTGATAAAAGCCGCCTACAAGCTATCATTAACAGAAAAAGGAGATGCTATCGCAGAGACAATCATCTCAAATTTACATACAATGAGAAACTCAAGTGATTTATCAACAACGGATAAAGACGTTATCAGATATACGGTGCGTGAGTTAAAAAAAATAATACGTAATCCAAGCATTTTGGAAAACTTAGATACATTGATGGGAAAGCTGTAACAATATAGGAATTTATATCGGACAATAATGATTAATTAAGAATAAAAAGTTAAAAAAAGATTTATATAAGAAAAAAAGTTTATTTTTGCAAAAACATTAAAATATAAATAAAAATGAAAAAATTAGTTCTTTTAATCACAACATGTACGATTCTTATTTCGTGTAACAACAGTAGCAAAGAAAATGCTAATGAAGAAAATGCTATTAATCAAAGCGAAGTCAATGGTGTAAAAACCAATTCTTCTACTTCAAAAGAGTATTTTGCAATTAAGTCGGCCCATGTAAAATACCGTAACAATGCCGTTGGGCAGGAAATGATTAGAGAATGGTGGTTTGATCAGCACGGTAACCGACAATATGAAGTTACAACAATGAACATTATGGGAGAAGAAATCGCCGACTATTCATTGATAGTAGAT
>JAQVNO010000046.1 GCA_028703095.1 Bacteroidales bacterium | reverse complement strand
TGCGGAATGTCTTGCTGATGTTTGTAATCTTGTAAATCCGAAAACGGGAATTATTCCAATACATTCTGAAAATTCTGCTGATTATCAAAAACTGCCGATTAAAGAAGAACTGAAAGACAAAATAATTACGGAAACAAAGAAAATTGATGATACGATTATTGAGATAAAAAGAACAACGAACCGCCAACATCGTGTATAAAACATTGGGGTTTAAGTGGTTATTCGAGCGTTCTGCCCCGCATCAAGTTCGGTGTAACTTGACAGGAAAGTCGCCCGCAATCCCCAACGTTTCATATATGTGACCGTTAGGGGCAAGTGTAAAAAAAACGACACAGCGGACAATTTGCTACTTAAAGACAGAATAGAAAAATGAAAAATGCCAACGCACAAAACAGCACATTTGCAATTCGCACAAGCCACCACACGACCAAAAATTGCAAAAGAGCTGTTTTTTTGCCAACGCACCCAAGCCCACCCACCACCCAAAGAAATGTCGAATTTACAATGATTTTTTATCTTGAAAAATGAGATGTTAAATACAATTGATTATCTTTGCACTTTCAAATAAATTGATAAATCATTTTATGAACAGGATTAAAGAAGTTTTGGATGAAAAAGGTATTAAGCAGAAATGGCTTGCTGAAAAATTGGGCAAAAGCTATAATATGGTTAATTCATACATTCAAAACAGACAACAACCAAGATTAGAAGTATTATTTGAAATAGCGGAAATTCTGGGCGTTGATGCAAAAGAACTTTTAAAAAGCAAAACTAATGTATAAAGAGGCTATAGACATAGAAAATATTTATTTAGTTGAAGAGCCGCAATTGGATTTGTTTGCTTTTTCAGATGAAAATAATTTAAAGGACGAGTTCAAAATAGTTTCTAAATCTAAAGAACTTGAATTTGAATCAATAGGAAGAAATACATTATTAGGAAAAGGTAATTGTGTTGACTTTCTAAAATTTATTAAATCCTCGTCTGTTGACTTAATTTTAACAGACCCTCCATATAACCTTGGGAATTTTATGCATAACAGAAATACTAATCTTGTGAAAATGCGTGAAAATCAGTTTGCATATGCAGGATGGGATAATTTAACTCAAGAAGATTGGGAAAAAGAAATGGATGTTTTTTTCGATGAAAGCAGTAGGGTTCTTAAAAAAAGCGGAGCGTTACTTCTATTTATGTCATTGATTAAAATAGAAACCATTATAAAACTTGCTTCCAAATATAAATTCTACTACAAAACAACAGGAATTTGGCATAAAACTAATCCAATGCCACGAAATATGAACATTCATTTTGTCAATTCTACTGAGGCTTGGGTTTACTTTATAAAAGACGACACCTCTGGAACATTTAATAATGATGGGAAAATGGAACACGATTTTATTGAATCCTCATTAACAACTGGTAAAGAGAAACAATTTGGTAAACATCCAACACAAAAGCCAACAAAGGTTATTGGTCATTTTATTAAACTTTTGTCAAACAATGAAGATGTTGTTGTAGACCCTTTTATGGGCAGTGGAACAACTGGTGTATGTTCTCGAAAATTAAAAAGAAAGTTCATAGGAATAGAACTAGACAATGTTTATTACGAACTTTCAAAAACAAGAATGCTTAATGAGTAAATTAAAAGTTGCAGATTTATTTGCTGGCGTTGGTGGATTGTCACAGGGTTTTATCTTAAAAGGATTTGAAATAGAATTTGCGATTGAACACAATAAAGAAATAGCATATTCTTACAAACTAAATCATCCTAATACTACTGTTTATGATGAAGATATTTCAAAAATAGACATAAATCTTCTTAAAGAAAAACATCCTAAAATTGATGTAATAGTTGGAGGTCCACCTTGTCAAGGATTTTCTCAAAAAGGTAAAAGATTAAGTATCAATGATGACAGGAACTATCTTTTTAAAAAGTTTATTGAAACTGTTAAGATATTTAAACCAAAATATTTTGTTCTAGAAAATGTTCCAAATATTTTGACAACAGCAAAAGGATTTTTCAAAGATGAAATAATAAAAGGGTTTGAAGAATTAGGTTATCGAGTAAACTCAAGCACCTTAAACGCAGCAGATTTTGGTGTACCACAAAATAGGAAAAGAGCATTTTTTATTGGCTCTTTAAATGGCGATTTATTGGAGTTTCCGAAACCTTATAATTTCAAAACTACTATAAAAGAGGCTATTTATGACCTTCCTTTTATAGAATCAGGAGAAGGTGAGGAGTTTTACGAATATGATAAAAATCCTTTGTCTGAATATCAAAAAATATTACGCAGTAAATCAAAAGGTATATATAATCATCAATCAACTAATCATTCAAATTTAGCAATTGAAAGATTGAAATTGATACCAAAAGGAATGGGTAAAGAAGTTTTACCAATAGAGCATAGAACCAAATCAATTTATAGCGGAACTTGGTCAAGATTATTAGAAGATGGGATTGCTGCAACAATAACAACAAGATTTGACACTCCATCATCAGGACTTTTTACTCACCCAATTTTAAATCGATGTTTGACTGTTCGAGAAGCTGCAAGGATTCAATCTTTTTCAGATGATTTTATCTTTTATGGTTCAAAAACAATACAAATGAAACAAGTCGGGAATGCTGTTCCTCCTTTATTAGCATCAGAAATTGCGTCAATAATATTAAAAAATCAAAATATATGAAACTTCCTAATCAGATAATTGCAAGAGATTCAATAGACCCTAAATTGGCTGTGGGTTCATCTTTACCTAATCCCAAAGGGCTTTTTGCAATTGTTTTTGCTTTATACATTGTAAATGATGAAAAAGACCATTTAGAATATTCTGATAAAAATGGAACAGGAATTAAACTAAAATCTAGTCTAATTCCTTTATTAAAATCATTCTTTTCTGGAATAAATGGCTATAGTGATTTAGAAATTGAGTCATTAGAAACTAATAATCCATTGCTTGAAATGCAAATTGAACCTCTGCAAGTTCCTTTACAATTATTTTGGAAAATTGCAAAAATCAATATTGTGGGTACAGATTCGTCAAGTGGTGAAAGAACAGGTGGTGTTAGATTTCCAAAAAAACTTTTCTTTACAACGAATATGGATATTGTAAAATCTTCAATTTCAGATGAAAATGATAGTTTTACGAACAACAGCAAAGAACTAATTTACTCTTGGCTATTCAATAAATCAACTTCGTCCTCTTTGCAATATATCGAATTAAAACTTATAAAAACCTTAACGATATTTTCAGAGGAAACATTATTTAAAACATGGGACAATACAACTGAGATAATATTTCAGCAGGAAGGAATTTATACTTCACTTGACTCAACAAATCCAAAGGTAAACATAAAAGGCACAAAAGAAATCAAAGGAACTTTGCGTAATCTGAAAGCAGTATTAGACAAAAACCTTCATCCTTTTTTAAAAAATAATGGTGATGAAGTAGAACTTATAAACCCCGCTAATGCTAATATTTTCGGGTATTATAAAAATAAAGTTTCTAACTATTTGGATTTAAGTCCAAAATCAATAGAGATTAAAAAAATTGAAAAAGAAGAATTTGTAAATTCTGAAAGTATTTCTTGTTTGAATAAAATATTCTATGGAGCTCCAGGAACAGGTAAGTCACATAAAGTAAAAGAATTAGTTGCAGGTAAAGAAGAAAGAACAGAAAGAGTAACATTCCATCCCGAATATGATTATAATGCTTTTATCGGTGGCTACAAACCCACAATGGATGGTGATAATATAAGATATAAGTTCGTGCCTCAGGCATTTACTAATATCTATGTAAAAGCATGGAATGATTTAGAAAATGATTACTATTTGGTTATTGAAGAAATAAATAGAGGTAATTGTGCAGAAATATTTGGCGATATATTCCAATTATTGGATAGAACCAATGATTATCATATAACACCATCAAAAGAATTAAAAGAGTATTTAACTACTGAGTTTTCAGGTAATTTAAAAATAGATGGTGAAAAGCTTATTCTACCGCCAAACCTTAACATTTTGGCAACTATGAATACTTCAGACCAATCATTATTCCCAATGGATAGTGCATTTAAGAGAAGATGGGATTGGGAGTATATTCCAATTAATTATGAAGCATCAGAAAATAATATTTCTTCAAAATTCAAAGTGCAGCTTTCAGAACAAGAATCTTTTTCTTGGCTGTTATTTATCAAGGAAGTGAATTCATTGATTAAGAGTAATGACAATTTAGGAATGGATAAATGTCTAGGAAATTATTTTATTAAACCCACTACAGATGAAATAGACGTTGAAACCTTTATTAACAAGGCTATCTTCTATTTATGGAATGATGTTTTCAAAGATGAAAATGAAGAAAATAATATTTTTCTAAATAAAACTTCTTACGAAGATTTCTTTCCTATTAAACCTAATGGAATTGAAAAAGTGAAAGAAATTCTTAATATTTTGAAAGTTGAAATAGCAGCTGAATAATGAAAATTCTAATTGAAGGAGAAAAATATTCAATAGAGTTACTTCAAGATATTTTTGATGACCCTAAATTTTATCATCAAGAAAATCAAGAGGGTATAATTCTTTCCGTTGGTTATTATCATTCTTATGAAAAGGGCGAATTGGTTTATATGTTACCTAAAGTTTTTATGGCTGATAGCCAAGAAACGGTTTTTGGTATTACAAAAATTAACCTTTTGAATTTAGAACATTCAGAAACCTTTAAGCATAAAGACGAATATAACTGGATAAGACAAGTTTCTGTTTACTTTTACAATAGTTTGTTAGAGTTCAGACGAAGAAACAAATCTACTACGATTATTCAAAGTTCACTATCTTCAAACCTTAACACAAACCTTAGTAAACAAGAATATTCATATTTAGATTTGCTTTTAAGTATTGTCAATTTTTACAAAAAAAATAAGAGTAATATTTTATTCAAGCATATTGAATTTAAATCGCAACAAATAAGAAATCCTAATTGGGAAAGAACAATAAGCAAAACAATCCCTTTAATTACGCAAGATAAAACACCTATTTACAATATATACAGAAACAAGAAAAAAATTGTAAATACCGAAGAAGAACTTCTGATTTACTTTTTTTCAATTTTAAACTACTTTAATGAGGAACACAATTTATTTCTTCAAATAGATAAGTCCTACGAAATTATAAAAGGTTCTCAATTCAGATTGTTACAGCAAAATGGTTTATCAAAGTTGCGAAAAATTAAATATCGCTACTTCAATGACACGCTTAAAAAAATGTATCACTTATGTGAAATTTATTTCTCAAAGACAGATACAAGTAGTATCAATAAAAAAAGAGAGGAATTTATTTCAGTTAATAATTACAATCTTGTTTTTGAAGATATGATTGACAAGCTATTTTCAGACCCTATAATTGACAAGAAAACAGCCGACGGAATAACTTTGAAGAATTTGAAATATAATGATGATGGCAAAATAATTGACCACGTTTTTGACTATCAATCTCTTTTAGACACAAGCGATATTTTCTACATTGGCGATTCTAAATATTATAAATCGGACAACATAGCTGGTAAAGTTTCTAAATTCAAACAGTTTACTTACGCTAAAAATGTTATTCAATATAACATAGATTTATTGAACGATACTGGAAAATATTATACTGAAAATTTAAGGTATAGAGATGACTTAACCGAAGGTTATAACATAACTCCAAATTTTTTCATTTATGGTTTTATAAAAGACTACAAGAACTTTGATAACACGGAATTAGAAGTAAAAGGTGATATTGTAAAATCATATCATTTTGAAAACAGATTATTTGATAGAGACACATTGTTCGTTCATCAATATAAAATAAACTTTCTGTATGTGTTAAAATCCTACACTCAGTTTGGTAAGCAGTCTATTGAAAAATTTAGAACAGAAACGAAAACAATGTTTAGAAGCAATTTTATTGAATTCTTCTCAAATAAAGACAAATCTAAATTTGAACTTTATGAATATCAACAAGAAAATATTGAAGATTTTATTGAGAAAAACTTTAGATTAATAAATGGCAAGTGTTTTAAAACAATTGACAATAAATTAATCCTAGCTAAATTCGACAACGATACAAAAATAGATGAATTAATTGACTCATTTAAACCATTTATAGTTAAGTAATGCCCACGCATTTGGTGGCACATTTGCAATTCGCACAAGCCAACGCTAAAACCAAAAATTGCAAAAGAGCTTGCCTACTCCAACGCACGGACAGAAATACAATGCAGCAAAAAAGAGAGATAAATTGACTGGAAAAATAAACAACGAAACGCCAACAAAGTGTATATGCCATAAGGGTTTCAGTGGGAATTCAGGCATTGTAGCCCGCTCAAACTTTCGTGTCGGTGGACAGGAAACTACTCCGCAATCCCTTACGGCACATACACTCGACCGTTAGCGGTCATGCTAAGAAACGCAGTACATAAATGAAACGGATTCTTAAAATATTATTATTCACATTGATTTCAACAAATGTGTTTGGGACAGCTCAAATACCAGATCTGATTATTTATAATGGAGACACTCTTTCTCTTTATAGTTGTCCTTTGGATTCTTATCCAGACCAAGACTTGATTACACCACAAAGATTATTTGGAAGTAGTGGATGTTTTTTTACAGCATGTTGGAGAAATTATGTTGCAACTTGGGAGATAGTTGATAATGAATTATTCCTAACTGAGATTAGAAATGCTTGTTATCCAACATCAATGAGAGGAGTTTCAGCCTCTTTTAAATCTGGAGTTGATAAAGATAGCGTTGGTAGCGAATATGCAGATTTGAAAGTGTTATTTCCACAAAAATTTAAAAATGGGAAAGTAAAAGCGGACTGGGTCGAGGGTAAAATGATTTCGCCACAAGGAAAATTATTATATTACTTTCACGACGGATTTCAAAGCATTTATGAAACGGAAATGGAATTTACCGTTGAAAAAGGAAAACTAATAGAAACTAAAATACTTGATAACTCTAAGACAAAGAAATCAAAATACACTGAAGACCAAAAACTCTTAATGGAGTTTATAAATAAAAACATAAAACGTGAAAATCTGCCAGAATCTGATACGATAAAAAGGCGCGTTTTTGTGCAAATTATTTCATCAGACGAAAACGGTAAGATTGATAGTGTAAAAGTTGTTCGTGGAGTAAATAAACTTTACGACAATGAAGCAATTCGAGTTGTTAAATCAATACCAGAATGGGATGTGATTTATAGACATGGTGAGGTTTTTAATCAAATGTGGACTTTGCCGATAAACTTTGATTTGACAAAAGATGAATAAAAAGCACGAACCGCCAACACACAATATAGCCAAAAAGGGTTTTCGTGGTATGCGAAGGGTTGTAGCCCGCTTCAATTTTTCGTGTAATTTGATAGGAAATCGCCCGCAATCTCTTATTGCACATAGATAGAACGTTAGCCACAATTATGAGTACTTTAAGCATGACAGAAACAGAAAGAATAAAGCATAATAAGTTATGAAAATTTGTATATTAAAATTTAGATTATTTTTCATCGCATATATTCTTTTATGCTTTTTTAAGATTGATAGGGATTTGTATTCTGTTGAAGAAAATCGTCATCTTCCTCATCAAACATACAATGAGCAACCATTTATAAAAACTTCTTCAAATTTATATATTATTACTTCTGATTTTTTCTGGTTTTCTAATTCAGAGGTTAAAATGAATATCAAAGTCAATAATAGCTTAATTTGGCATGTCATATTATTAAAATATAATTCACATATTAAATACTTGTTGAAATATTACAAGTCTACTTCTATCCCTCTATCAAGAATAGTTTCAATTTTGTATAAGCAAAATATAACTCATAAGTCCTCTTACGATGAAGAAATTGGATTACAGCTTTTTTAGAGCATAAATTACAATTCAATAAATAATTTCATTATTAAAAGGAAACATTATGAATAAAAATAAAATCAAAAATGAATCAAGAAAAAAACGAAACAAATTCTCAAAGTTTTTAAAATATCTTCTATACTTTATCGGTTCGCTTGTTCTTTTACTTATAATTTTTGCAACTTGGATTTACTTCTCTTTAATTGCAGGACCAGATCAAATGGAAATGTCTGACTTTCATCCATTCAAATCGTTAAAAGCTAAGACTGAGTATCTTGTTACAGAGGATAAAATGGCTGAAAAATGGCCGGTTATTTCTGAGGAAAAAATAGTTGAAACATCGTATGGAAAAACATTCATGCGCATTAGTGGTCCTATTAATGGTCAACCACTTGTACTTTTACCCGGAGGAGGCACTAATTCATTGATATGGCGGGCTAATATTGAGGCTTTATCCTCTATATACCGGACTTACGCATTAGATAATATATACGACTTTGGTCAGAGTATCTATACAATAAAAATGGAAACGCCCAATGATTTTACCCAGTGGCTTAATGAATTATTTGACAGTCTTTCACTTGGACAGAACATACGTATTATTGGCTATTCATATGGAGGTTGGGTTACTGCAAACTATGCTGTATCTCACCCGGAAAGACTTGAAAGAGTGGTATTGATAGCACCGGCATTTTCAATTCAACCTATTACCAAAGAATTCATTTGGGATATGGTTCTTGGTATTTTACCATGCAAATATACCAAACGACACTCATTATATTCGAGTTGGAATGACTTGCTTATAAGTGGCAAAGATGGTAAACAAATTGTAGATGACCAAGTTGAATATTTTGACATAGCAATGAAGAGTTATAAATTCAAAAAAGGTGTCGAACCCAATATGCTATCAGATGAGGAATTACATAAACTAACCATGCCCGTTCTTTTTTTAATTGGCGAACACGATTATGTTTGTATTCCTCAACAAGCTATTGACCGCCTTAACAGGGTGGTGCCAAGTATAAATACAGAATTAATTTCAGGCACTGGTCATGATATTATGTTTACACATACAGATAAGGTTAATAATTTAATGCTTGATTTTTTAGAATGAAAAATATAAAAATTTTGAAAAAGCAATAACTGTGGCTAGCAACGTGTATAAAACATTTGGCAGTCAGTGGTTTATCAAGCGTTTCAGCTCGTATCAAAAGTTTTATAACTTGACAGGAAATCGCTTCGTAATGCCAAATGTTTCATACACGCAGCCGTTAACCCCAAAAGTAAAAAGCCCTTACAAAAGAGCCATAACATTGGAAAAAAGTAGTTGAGAGACTTAAACTATCCCCACTTATCCCCTATTTACAGCGTTTATTTCCCCACTATTTTACTTTATAATAGGCATCTATCCCCACTATAATATTCCAAATAGGGTAAGAACCCTTTATTTTCCTTGTTTTTTCACAAAAAGCACCCTTATTTGTACGAAAATAAGCGTGAAATCATCCTCCTTTTTGGTCAACACCTCCTCTTTTGGACGTCCCATGCTCATCTCGGGGAGCTCCCATGCTCTTCGTCATGAGCTCCCATGCTCTTCGTGATGAGCTCCCATGCTCTTGGTCATGACTTCCCATCCTCCCGGCAATGAGCTTCCAACCTCTTTGAGTGTTTTTTAGGCAAAAAAAAGAGCCGCTGTATTTTACAGCGACTCTTAGGAGTTTAAAAATGTAATACCTTATTCCTTCATGCTTCCCTACGGATTATGGATAGCCTTTCGTAAAACTTCCCTTTCGGGTTTCATACGTAAACAGACTAAGGGATTATCTGTAATCGTATGCGGACGTTTTTCTTCCATAGTTTTTGGATTTTCTATATGAATTCTTGAGAGGATTGCTCCCATTTCATGACTTTCTACTAATCGGTGTGTTTTCATACTGTTGATATTTCGTTTTTTTTTATACAAAATTAAACCATAAAACCATATCAACACCAACGAAAATGAAAATATTTTTTATTAAATTGAATTTCTATAACATCCACATAAAATTTAAAATAGTTTTTAAAAAAAGCTCCGGAGCTTTTTGGTATTTTAACGAAGCATCTCCTATCCCAGGCACGCATTTTTGGAAGGATTTTGCCTTTGGAAAGGGGAAAAATGAAAGAAATAAATTTACTTGTTTCATTAAAAAAAAGACTATTTTTGCAAAATTAAACAGAAGATATACAATGAGAAGATATCTATTATTGAATTTGTTTATATTGGGTTGGTTTGTAAGAATGTTTGCGACACCTCAAGCACCGGATAGACTTATTTACAATGGCGATACGATTCCCGTGTACTCCTTAGATTTACCAATTTATTTTTATAATGAAGATTACACCTTATTAATTAATCTATTTGGGCAGCAAGAGCCTTGTTCATCATCATCAGGTTGCGGAAGAGGCTATAATGCCACATGGGAAATAACAGACAATCAATTATATCTAACAGGGATTTACAGTTGTTGTTATTATGAAGATTCTATCAAGGCTGATTTGAATATCATATTTAAAGATAAGCTGAATAATGGGAAAGTAAAAGCTGATTGGATAACAGGGAATGCCTTTTCGCCTCAAGGGAAAAGAATTAAATATGAACATGCTGGAATAGGCGGATTTTACGAATATGAATTAGAGTTTACTTTCAACAAAGGGAATTTAATAGAAACACGTCTCTATGACAATACAAAATTTAACCGAACTTCGATATATTGTCAAGACCAAGAAAAATTAAATGAATTTATTTATAGTAATATTCGTTGGGATATTCTGCCCCAACGAGATACAACGGTAATAGTTTTGATTAAATTTATCCCTGATGAAAATGGGAAAATTGACAATGTAGAATTATATAGAGAAGATAAAGAAATCTATAATCAAGAAGCTGTTAGAGTAGTAAAGTTAATTCCTGAATGGGATGTTTATTTCTTTAAGGAAAAGGTAGTTCGAATGTGTTGGTTTCAACCAATTTCTTTCAGTAAAGAAAATAGAGAAAAATACAGGAAATAAATGCCGAACCGCCAATACGCAATCGGTTAACACTAATTGTAGAACCATTTTTTTCGGAACGAAAAAAAATGGTTTGGGTTGCTGCATTCGTAAAGGGGGCAGATTCTTGGCTTCGCTCAGCATGACAATCCTTTTTTTAGAGAGGAAATGGGCAGAAGTAAGCGGGTGAATGTAAATCACCCGCTTACTATATCGGCATTAATCCGTTGCATCAAGTTTAATTTTTAATTCTTAATTTTTAATTGATTTCGAGACTCGGCACACGCGACATCTTTTTTACCACAGAGAACGCAAAAAATTCCGCCTACAGATTTTCACGAATAAAAAAAAAGACTATTTTTGCAGATATTAAGCAACCCATAAAAAAAGATAGCTATGATAGAAAAAATAGTTGAATTATCGAAGAGCAATGAAAAGACGATTGAGAAAGTAATCTTTGATGAAAACCTGCATTACCTGCACATGATATTTAACAAAGAGGAAGGATTGCCGGAACATTATTCCAACTCAACGGTTTACATGACCGTTATCAAAGGAACGCTTTCTATAGGACTCAATGAGCAAGACATCCATGTCTATAAAGAAGGTAGTTTATTGAAGATACCTGTCAACACCAAGATGAACGTACGCAATCTATCTGATGAGCGCTTAGAGCTTATCGTAGTGAAAGCCCCTGCCCCTTTACAATAAGAAGCGGCAAGCAGCTTATCGGGAACTGCCATCTCCCACTTTTCCGCCGGCATAACAATACACACAGCCGTAGCGGCAGGTATTGTAGGCGCCAATATCTTTGGAAGGAATACAGCCACAGGCGGCACGTTGTCCCCTATCTTTTGGGCACTTTCCCCTCACCCATTCACCCTTGGCATTTTTAACAGCACCCACATAGTGCATTAATACTTCATCATGAGCAAAGTAACGTATCATTAATGCATCGTCAATGCATCGGTTGTGTTGTATGCCATAGCCCTCTAAGTCTATGCTTTCGGCACAACTTGCCAATGCATACTTCCATACTCGGTTTAACTCTTGTAAGCCTGCGGCGAAATTATGCATGTCCGTTTCGGTAAAATTGCGATAGGCAACGCCAAAAGCATGTAAATTACGTTTTACTTTGCTGTAATTATCGATATCGGCAAAGCTAAATACGAGTTTCTCCGTAAAGCCCTGCAAACAATCCCCTATTGTTTTGATTTTCTCCAACAAAACTTCTACCGGTGTCGAGGGACTTAGGATAAGAGGATCGAAACGCCAAATTACTTTCCCGTATCCCCATTGCTCCACAGCGTTTTTAAAGGTTTCTATACGTTCTTCCAAGGGGGGCAAACCGGGTTCCCAGCCTTGGCAGCGGTAATCGTTGAGGGTAAACTGAAGATAGGAATGGATTCCTAAGTTATGCAAGACATGTAAATAAGGAAGTAAAGGTTTGGGGTTTTTAGACCAAAAAACAATAATACGTGTGTTTTTGTAAGAAACATAACTTTTCTTCCCGTTGAAAGGATTGGTCCAAATAGAATAGCCGATTTGTAAACGCTCGATAAACCATTCCGGGAAAAAAGCCGGAATATCGCCGGCTCTGCCGGCAGAAACGATGAGGGGCTCGAAAGCCTCTGCCACACTGCCGCCTTCTAACACTACTGTTCCTTTCCGTACCATGAGACAAAAGTACAATTATTATATGGTATAAACCAAAACACCACCCCCAAAGAATTTTTGCATAAAGAAGAACGTTTATTGATGTCTACCTATTAATGATATAGTGAATTAGTGTATCTTTGCAAGACCGCAAACGAAGCATAAGAACACTAAAAAGCATTTGATTTTGAAGAATTTACTAGAAGGATTAAACAGGGAACAACAAAAAGCGGTAGAGAATATAGAAGGAGCTATGATGGTCATAGCCGGTGCCGGTTCGGGGAAGACACGCGTACTCACCTATCGCATTGCGTATATGATATCACAAGGCATCAACCCTTTTGATATATTGAGCTTGACATTTACCAACAAAGCTGCCGCAGAAATGAAAGAACGCATCATCGATTTACTCGGCAATACCATGGGTCGTAATGTATGGATGGGCACCTTTCACTCTATTTTCAGTCGCATATTACACATTGAATCAGAATACGTCGGCTTTTCCAAGAACTTTACGGTCTACAACCAAGACGATAGTAAGAATTTGGTTAAAACCATTATCAAAGAGAAAAACTTAGACGACAAACACTACCGTCCAAGTTCGGTACTGGCAAGTATTTCCAATGCCAAAGCCAATTTACTCTCTCCCGAAGAATACAATGCCAATGCACTGATAGAATCCGACAACCAAGCCAAGCAAATGGACATGCTCGGGAGCATTTACACGGCCTATAACCAGCGGCTCAAACGTACGGATGCCATGGATTTCGACGACTTGCTTTTTAATATGTATATCCTTCTCCGCGATTTTCCGGAAATGCTGTACAAATACCAACACAAATTCAAATACATCTTGGTGGATGAATACCAGGACACAAACTATGTGCAATATCAAATTGTCAAGAAATTAGCAGCCCTGCGGGAAAACATTTGCGTCGTCGGCGATGATGCTCAAAGTATTTACGCTTTCCGGGGTGCCAACATTCAAAACATCCTCAATTTCAAAGAAGACTATCCCGATTATAAGCTGTTTAAATTGGAACAAAACTATCGTTCCACACAAACGATTTTGCATGCTGCCAATGCAGTGATTAAAAACAACGAACAGCAGATACCTAAAAAAATATGGACATCCAATCAGGAAGGCGAAAAAATAAAACTCATAGAGGCAAACAACGAAAGCGATGAAGCCATGAAAGTGGTTGAATCCATTATCACTAACAAACAAAAACACAAACTCAGCTATAAAGATTTCACCATCTTATACCGTACCAATGCCCAATCCCGTCCTTTTGAAGAATGTTTGGTACGCAAGGGTTTACCCTACCGTATTTTCGGAGGGAAATCGTTTTACCAGCGCAAAGAGATAAAAGACGTACTTGCCTATTTCCGCTTAACCGTCAACCACAAAGACGATGAAGCCCTCCGCCGTACCATCAACTACCCCCAACGAGGCATAGGATTGACAACGATGGAAAAAATTATGGCTGCTGCCAACGATAACAATTGTTCCTTGTGGGAAATCATTTCCCAAGCGGAGGCATACAGTCAGTTGTTAAACCAAGGTACCTGGAAGAAAATAGAAGACTATGTAAATAAAATAAAAAGCTATCGTTCCCTGCTTGCTACGCAAAATGCGTTTGAATTAGGATCACACATTGCGCACACCAGTGGCATAGTACAAGATTTAAGAGCCAATACCGAAGAAATAGAACGTTACGAAAATTTGGGTGAATTATTCAATGCCATGAAAGATTTCACCGAAAGGGTTCCCGAAAACACCATTGATATGGAAACCGGTGAAGACCTAAGCAATTATTTCCCTTCCCTGGATCGCTTCTTAAACGAAGTGGCTCTCCTTACCGATGCCGACGAAGAAGATAAAACTAATACCGACAAAATCAAGCTGATGACCATCCACGCTGCCAAAGGATTGGAGTTCCCCTACGTGTTTATCGTTGGCTTAGAAGACAATCTTTTCCCATCCTATATGGTGAATACACCCTCTGAAATGGAAGAAGAACGCCGTTTGTTTTATGTTGCCATTACCCGTACCAAACAATGTTTAACACTTTCGTATGCACAATGTCGTTTTATGTTCGGGAATTTAAACTTCTGTCGTCCGAGTTCTTTTCTCCATGAAATAGATAAACAATGGATAGAGCAATGCAATCAATTCTATCCAAGTCGCTCTTATCAAGAACCCATTAGCATACACAAACCCAAGCCGATTCAGACACAGAAAATTCTTTCAAAACCAATCATTCAAAAAACACCAAGCCAACAGCCTATTCCTTCCAAGGAAAACTTGCAATTAGGAGACGAAATCTCACACATTCAACAATTGAAAGTAGGCATGAAAATATTTCATGAAAAGTTCGGCATCGGACAAGTAGAAGAGCTTATTGATGATAAAATTAACAGCAAGACTATCATTACTTTTGAACAATACGGCGTAAAGACCATGTTGCTACGCTTTGCTAAATTAAAACCGCTGCTCTAAATCAGATGGACATAAACATTGTTATCGTATTAATTCTCTCCGGATTGATTGTCGGATTTATCAATACCTTAGCCGGTGGAGGCACCATTATTTCCATGACCGTGTTTATGAGCTTAGGCTTGCCACCCCTCGTTGCCAATGGCACCAATCGCATTGCTATCTTTTTACAAACCTTAACAGCCGTAATCAATTATCAGCGAAATAAAATTTTAGACATTCGCAAATCCTTAAAATTCGCACTTCCGGTAATTTTAGGTTCAATCATCGGTAGCAACCTAGCCATTTCCATCGATGAACGGATTTTTAACTACTTCTTAGTAGGCATCCTTTTATTCATGACCGGCTTAATTATTTTTAAACCTAAGTTATGGCTAACTGACAATCCGGATAAAATTGTTCGTCCGATGTCTATCTTACAATGGATTATTTATTTTATCATTGGTATTTACGGCGGTTTTATACACGTAGGCATCGGCTACTTTCTAATTGCAGCCATTGTTCTTATGGGAGGATACAACTTATTAAATGCCAATGCTATTAAAAATCTTATCGTTTTCTTATACATCCCTGTTTCATTAATACCTTTTATAATAAATAGTCAAGTTCGGTATGATTACGGGCTTATTCATGCCATAGGCAATGTAATTGGCGCCTATTTAGCCTCACAATGGGCATCTAAATTTGGAAGTAAATTCATACGTTATATTTTAATTTTCCTATTACTGATTTCTTGTTTTCAGATTCTCAGGATTTTTAAAATAACAGATATCATTCTGACACTTCTTAAATAAATTAAAAAAAAAAAACTTTTTTTATCGGATTGATATATGTTTTTTTTTTATCTTTGCAATGCTTTTTGTATACACAAACATTATCGTTTATTTGCTACTTTATTATTTTTTTTAACATAAAATGTAAAATCATGATAAATATCTTTACTAAATACAATTCATTATTAGTCTTGCTACTGTTTTTTTGCATAATAAGCAATGCTTTAAATTTTAATAAATATAAATTCCAAGAGGATACACCATTTACCCTGCTTCAAAAAACCAAGGTATCTACTAACCATTATATTAAAAATAGTTACAACAATGATTTCTTACATTTCGATATTTCTTCTGCAACACCCACAACCTCCGAATATGGCTCCAATCGAATTGCTATTAAATTAAACGCGCTCATTGTTACCGGCACCATCAGTCCGGCATTTGAATACAAATTGTCATACAACTTTTCTCTTCATTCACAATTAGTCGGCGTACATCAACCCAAGGGTTTTTTGGGTACGGATAAACCCCTTAGCATGTTTGCACTGTTTGTAGAACCCAGGTACTATCCCATGGGAACCTTTCGTGGAATATTTTTTGGATTAAATGTAGGAGTTAGTGCGTTTAATATGGCCAGAGCCATCATTATCAACAACTGGAAAGAACCTTTTAACTTCGTTTACCATAAAGGATGGAATGTTATGGGTGGTATTTCCTTGGGTTGGTCTTTTCCTATCGGTGATAATTTCGGCATAGAACCTTTTATCACTACCGGATGCACCTACTCTACCTGGGATAATTATGTCGATGATGAAATAGTTACCGAGAACAAAAAAACAAGATTAGACTATGTATATGCCTACAATGGGGGGTTAAATATTGTGTATAGATTTGGGTCTTCTCCTTACTCTAAAATGTCAAGTGGATATAAACGTT
>JAQVNO010000150.1 GCA_028703095.1 Bacteroidales bacterium | reverse complement strand
CAAGGGGATGTTGCCCAAGGTATGCTTGGTACCTTGGGCAAGGTACCAAGGTAGAGAACGAGGACTCTGAAAGTTGTTCTCCCATCAAAATAAAGTTACTCATGGGAACTTATAAAGTATATATTGGCACTTATTGATTTTTTTGTAATTTGATTTATAATAAAAATATGTTAACATTTGCAAAATAAAAATTATTTTTATAAAAAGATATAAACTTGTCCTAATTACCTAAACCATCTTAGTACAGAGCGGAACGCTTTTTGGAGCAGATGAGGGAGAGCAGCCAGCCGATGTTGGATATGGAAGTATTCTACGAGGAAATGCTGACGTATTAATAGACCCATAAACCCTACATGAGAGAAAATATAATTTTATTCAAAAAGCTTCCTAATTGTACAAAATTTTAAAACCAAATTGCAATTGCTTTTAAAAAAAATATACTTTTGCAATATCATCAAAAAAGAATAAATAGATAGGCGTTTTGGTTAGATGTTTACACATTGTTTACACAACCCCAAAAAAAATAATATTAAAAATCAAACGCAACTAACTAATATATAATAAATTATAGTGTATTCGTAAAATTTATGTCGGATGTTTTAAGAACAGAAGGACTTTTTAAAAAATATCATAACCGTATGGTGGTTAATGATGTTACTATTCAAGTCAAGCAAGGTGAAATTGTCGGCTTGTTAGGACCTAACGGTGCGGGCAAAACAACTTCTTTTTATATGATAGTTGGATTAATCAAGCCTTTAGAGGGAAAAATATATTTAAACGACACCAACATTACCAAACAGCCCATGTATAAACGTGCGCGATTAGGCATTGGTTATCTGGCACAGGAAGCATCTATTTTTCGTCAGCTTTCGGTCGAAGATAATATTCGTGCGGTTTTGCAATTTACAAACTTGTCCCGTGCCGAACAAAAAGATAAACTGGAAAGTTTATTGGAAGAATTCGGATTACAAAAAATCCGTAAAAGCAAAGGTATACAATTATCGGGAGGTGAGCGTAGAAGAACAGAAATAGCACGTTCGCTGGCGACAAATCCTAAGTTTATCCTTTTGGATGAGCCCTTTGCCGGCGTTGATCCGATTGCTGTTGAAGACATTCAAGCCATAGTTTCCGGACTAAAAACAAAAAATATCGGCATTTTGATAACCGACCATAACGTGCACGAAACTTTAGCAATTACCAATCAGGCATACCTACTCCTTGATGGGAAAGTCTTTAAATCGGGTACATCAGAAGAATTAGCAAACGATGAGACCGTACGAAAAGTTTACCTTGGTAAAAATTTTGAATTGCGATAATCTTTCCGACTTTATATATTCCTCCTATTTAATAGTATTTTTAAAGACAAAGGGTTGGTTTTAATTTGAAATTCTTTTTGACGTTGTAAGGGTGTACCGTCTAAGTGTACAGGCATTTCTTCTGCATCAATGGTTTGTATGCGGAATTCACTTAATTTATATATCTTGACGTAATTTGCCACTAAATTAAGATTTTTGCTTAGTATAAACAGAAAGAAAAAAGGCAAAGACAAAAGGGAAGGCTTTTTAATGAAACAAACGTTTACCAAACCGTCTTGTACCGATGATTCCGGAGATATTTTTACATTAAAACCCCATTGGGATGAATTAGCAAAACAAATTAGAAAAGCTTTGATTTGATAGGTGTTGTCTTTTGTCGTTATCAAATATGTTTTCGATTTATAAATAAAAATATACTTTAAAATTAAACTAAAGTAAGAGAAGAATCCTCTTTTCTTTTTTTTGTCGAATTCTTCGGCTATAAAAGCATCAAATCCTATACCGGCAATGCTGGCGTAGGTATGTTCGTTGAGCGTAACAGTGTCAATAAATTCTATATGTTCTTCATTAAAAAGCTGAATGGCTTTTTTAACTTTCATGGGAATGTGTAAGTGATAAGCCAGTCCGTTGCCTGAACCCGTGGGAATGATACCTAATACGCAGGAAGTATTCTTTATGACTTTAATTATTTCATTAATAGTGCCATCGCCTCCTACAGCTACGATAATGGAAACATTGTTCTGTAATCCTTCTATAGCCAGGTCAGAAGCATGTCCTTTGTGTGTAGTGTAAACAATTTCAGGAATAAATTTTTCCAAATCTAAATAAAGCAAAATTTGGCTTTCGATTTTTTTATTTCTGCCTTTACCAGCAATGGGATTAACAATAAATAAGATTTTCTTTTTTGTCATTAATTAATTAATGTATGCATTCTTTTCTATATGCAAAAATATATTTTTTATCAGTATAAAGTCGGACATAAGGAGATTTAATTTTTGTTTAGTCAAGAAAATTAAATTTTCATTATTATTAGAGGAAAATTATGGATTTAAATAAGTTTTAAAACGAATCAGGTTTATTTAATATTTTATAGTTTTTAAGTGTTTTCTTACATTTACATATATAATCTTGAAAAAAAATATGTATTCGATGTATTTGTATATATATTTTTTATACATTTGCACACCAAAAATTTAACTAATTAATAACAAAGAAAAGAGGTTTAAAACATGATTGTTGTTCCAATTAAAGACGGTGAAAACGTGGACAGAGCGTTAAAAAAATTAAAAAGAAAGTTTGAAAAAACGGGTGTTGTAAAAGAATTACGCGAACGTCAAAAGTTCACCAAAAGGTCTGTTAAAAGACGCGAACAAATCAAAAAAGCAATTTACATACAGCAATTGCGAGAACAAAAAGACGAATAATTTTTTTTAAAATTATTGTTTTAATCGGGAAAAAGTGTTACTTTTGAATTTCAAAAGTAACACTTTTTTTATGGAATGGATTCAAACATTTTTATCCTATATTACAACAGAAAAACGATTTTCAAAACACACTATCAAGGCTTATCAAACCGATTTAATGCAATTTACAGTCTTTATTGAAAATGAATTATCACTTGAATCAATCAAAGAAGTTACGTTTCAAGGAATACGGTCATGGATATTTTATTTATTGGAAAATGGGGATAGTCCGCGCAGTGTGAATCGAAAAATTTCAACCTTAAAAACCTTTTACAAATTCCTGCTTCGTAATGGACACATAAAAAGTAATCCGATTGATAAAATCATATCTCCTAAACAATCGAAACGTTTGCCCTCGTTTGTGGATGAAGGTGAGATGGCAACGATGTTTACAAAAATTGATTTCCCCGATACGTTCGAAGGTATCAGAGACCGAACGATTTTAGAAACTTTTTATGCCCTTGGATTACGTTTGAGTGAATTGATGCAGCTTACTTTTCAAGACATAGATTTTTATAATCGTAATGTTAAAGTGCTGGGAAAGAGGAATAAAGAACGTATTATTCCCTTCGGACCTCATTTAGAAAACTGTTTGAAACAATATTTTAAAGTATTTGAAAATAATTTCGGAATACTACAACAAAACATGCCTATCTTTGTTACTAAAAAAGGAGAGAAGGTATATTCCATGCTTATCTATCGTGTAGTTCATAAATATATTGAAATGGTATCGTCCATAGAACAAAAAAGTCCTCATGTGATTAGACATACGTTTGCTACTCATTTACTAAATCAAGGAGCAGACTTAAATGCCATCAAAGAATTACTTGGTCATTCCAGCTTGGCAGCAACACAAGTGTATACCCATACGTCTATCGGAAAACTAAAAGAAATTTATAAAAACGCCCATCCAAGGGCATAATAAAAAGGAGGTTATATGAATATTTACATTAAATCGGTACATTTTAAAACCGACAAAGGCTTAGAAGATTATATCAGTAAAAAATTACAAAAAATCGGAAAACTCCATGAAGGAATCATTCGTAGTGATGTAACCTTAAAATTGGAGAATGTAGATACTCCCGAAAATAAAATTGCAGAAATCAGATTAAAGATTAAAGGAAATGATATAATGGCAAGTAAGCAATGTAAAACTTTTGAAGAAGCCACTAGTTTGGCTGTTGAAGCTATTCAAAAACAATTGGATAAAACGAAAGAAAAAAATATAAATCATAAAGCAAAAGCCAAAGTTAAAGATAAAATCGGTGATATACCCGATAAGATATAAGTCGTTGATAAAAAGAGGCATGTAACAAGCCTCTTTTTTTTTGCATTTTTTTTATAGATTAATAAAAAAAAGAGTATTTTTCCTCTATAAATAAAGAACGTATTAAACCTATTTAATTTCCACAACGCCTTAGGTTGAGCGATTTTCCTCTGCGAGCTTGGTTTATTAGAAAAAAAATAAACATTAACTCATGTCTGTGT
>JAQVNO010000045.1 GCA_028703095.1 Bacteroidales bacterium | reverse complement strand
TGGATATGCGAAACTAACATAAAACGAATATCTCTTACTTCTTGTTTTTAATATAATTACGTATAATTATTTTTCACAAAAACTTCAGCTCTTTTCACAGCTTCGCCATTGATAGTGTCATTTATAATAGCATACCCTATCTTCTTTTGAGTGAAATGAATTTGTATTTTCCGTATGCAAAAGTAGTTATTTTTATGAAATAAAATAATGTTTAAATTTTTTTTTAATGAAACAATTTTCCACTTTATGCGGTCAAGCTTTTTCAGGCATATCTCCTGCAAGTCTACGGTATGCTAAAGAAAGGCAGATGGCTGTCTTTCTTTCATTACCTAAGTATGTGTTTGTCGGAACTAAGTGTAGAAACGGTCAACGGAAGGCTTGTTAATGGTCGGTACTAAGCTTGAATATAGAATCTACATAACTATGTAAATATATTTACATACTGAAGAAAATATATTTACATACTGAAGAAAATAAATTTACATAAGGAAGAAAATATATTTACATAGTATAGAAAATAAAATTACTAAGCATGGTAAATATAATTACTAAGCTAGGTAATGATTAACGGAAGGCTTGTAAATGGGTAAAAGGAAGCTTGGTTTTCACACGAACATAATTATGTAATGATTAAAACATAATTAATCAAATGAAAAGAAGTACTTTGTTATTTGTAAACGTAGGATGGTTTTTGTTAATGTTCCTGTCCTGATTTTTGACCAATATAAACAAACAGTTGATAGTTTAAAAAAAACGAATTTTAAACGCTGTATATTCTCAAAGGAATGAAAAGTAAAAATTACGATTGAAACACTTTTCCGAATTTTTTTTGTATAAGAGAGATTAGTCTCAGGGGAGTGATAAGAAGTACCGGAATGCCGATACAATTTAGTATTCCGGGGGTTAATCCGGCTTTACGGCGAAACATGGCTTTCAATGCTTTTTTTGCTAATTTTATAGGGCACATCATGATTCCGGTTTTTACGGCTATTTTTCTTGCCGAGGGGGAAAGGTTTAATAAATCGGTATTCACGGCACCGGGAGTGATAACAGTAACACTAACCCCGTAGGGAAGTAATTCCGTGCGAATAGCGCGTGAAAAATCTTTGATATAGCGTTTGCTTGCGGCATATAAAGCAATTTTAGGATAAGGCATCCATGCTGCCAAGGAGGACATATTCAATATATAACCCTTTTTACGTTCTTGCATTTTCTTTCCAAAATAATGGCATAATAAACTTACGCTTATGCAGTGGAGACGCAAAGTATTCTCTATTTTTTTTGGGTCTGTGTCTAGTATATCTCCTGTAAAATAGACGCCCGCATTGTTTATTAAAACATCTATCTGTATGTTTTTTGTTTCACAATACAGGAATATTTTTTCGGCAGCATCGGGTTGGCATAAATCCATGCATAGTGTATCGACATTTACCGAATAGGTTGAGGCTATGTGCTCGCTCTGCAATGCCAATGCATGTTCTTGATTACTTACCATGAGTATATGATAGCCTTTGGAGGCTAAAAGTTTAGAAAATTCCAAGCCGATACCTGAACTTCCGCCTGTAATCAGCGCAAAAGAAGGATTGTTTGTCCATGTATTTTCCTTATCGTGTAGCATTTTATTTTTTTTATTGGCAAACATGGAGGAATGTGTATATAAAAATACGATGATGCCCTTAGGAACGAAGGGTAAAAAGAAAATTAATATACGGTAAAAAAGGCAAGGTGTAATTCCGGCTTTGTGTTTGAATAATTTATCTATGCTTTCTTTGGCGACATCTTTTGCACTTGACAGCATGCCCAAGCGAGATGCTGTTGCAATAAAAAAATTATCTTTGCTTACCATAGGAGTGTCAACTCCGCCGGGACAAAGTTCAGAAACATGTACATTGTATGATTTCAACTCTGCCCGTAAGGCTTTTGCAAAATAATGCAGGTAACTTTTAGAGGCAGCATAGAGCGACATGGTAGGGAAAGGAGTAAAAGCGGTTAATGAGGATACAATTAATATATGTCCTTCTTTTTGTTGTTTCATTTCTTCACCTATCAACCGGCATAGCAGGGTAGTATGTACAATGTGTAAACGTAATAGGCGAACAATATCTTCGGGGGAGGTATCGGTGAGGGTATTTCCGAGAGAGACCCCTGCATTGGCAATTAAAACGTCAATGTTCAGCTGATTGTTTTTGCAAAAGCTGAGCAAGTTTTGGGTGGCATCGGGAAGGGATAAATCGAGGATAAGAGGATAAATGCGTATGCCATACTGCTGTAATGACGTTTCAGCATCTGTAATTTTAGAGGGAGTTCTACCAACAATCAAGAGGTTATACCCTTTTTTGGCAAGTACATGAGCACATTGTAAACCGATGCCGGAACCTGCTCCGGTGATTAAAGCGGTTTTATGTAGTTTAGAATTCGACATTAGTAGATAAAAGGGAAAATACGTTTTAATTTTCTGGATTTTACTTCTTCGCCAAACAGTACTTCATATTTATGGTAAATCGCATTCGCGCGTGGTACTAAATTAGCGAATGTCCAAACCGCAAAAACAGCCCCTGCTAAAGACCAGGTGAGAACAGCAAAGCCTATCCATTGTATCATTTCTCCAAAATAATGCGCCGAAGACACGTAATTAAACATTCCTCCTTTGGGAAGATAATGATTGGTATCGCCCGGTTGTCGTAGGGCTCGAATGATATGGTCGGAAGATACATTTACATACATCCCCGCAAAAAACAGTAAAGTGCCGGCAATGAATTGAGGAGAGGTAAACCAATCCGGTGTATAGTAATTGTCAGGGGAGAAATAGAATATCCATCCACCTTGAGCAATAGCATTGCATAGATTGAAAGTAATACCCATAAACATAATACTCAAAGGCATTTTACTGCTACCTTTTAACATAAAAGGAAAAATAAATGCCCTGCGAACATAATGCAGTTGAAAAAACACAAAGAAAGTGAAAAGTACCGGTTCAAAACGTCTCTCTGAAAGTGCCCATAAGGTAAACATGGCAAGAAAAACAGGCATTTCCATAAAAGTCCATGCTATTTTGTTGTTAATGGTGATACCCCATTTTTTATTTACAAACATACCGTAACCGGCTTCTACAAAATATAAAGTAATGAAAACAATGACAGCAATGATGGTCATTCCTAAAAGAAAATAATTAAAAATTTCCAAGTTGATATGTGTTAAAATTTGTTCCATATAAATATGTGCAAAAATACACTAAAATAAAATGTCAAGCAGAAAATTGTTCTTTTTTTTACGAAAGATTGTCTGTCCTTAAGTTACAGAAAGTTGTTTCTTGTGAAAGTAATATTTTCAGTTGATTGTTTTTAATTCTATCATAATGAATGAAGGATAAAGATTAAAAGGAAAAATCGTATATCTTTGCAATATGATTATAAGACAAGTATGAAGATAGAAAGTGTTAAATTTCAAACAATTATTATTATATTGATGGTTGCATTTCTTTTTATTTCCTGCCATTCGTACAAAAACGTACCGCGAAGGCATCCACACAGATGTCATGATTGTCCTACCTTTTCCCTATTAACCGAAAAACAGCTTTTGTATGCTTCCGTCTCAACAAAAGAATCAGGATATTAACAAACTTTTAGCCGAATACCTACCTCTATCAGCATTAACAGAGGTATGTGAGATGATATCCTCACATAGGGTGCATATCAAAATTACAAAAAGCAGAAAACGTATTCACGGCTCTTATTATCGACCTATAAAAAATCATCCCCATCGGATAACCATCAATCATGATTTAAATCCCTATGCTTTCTTAATAACTCTTTTACATGAGTTTGCTCACTTATATGCATGGGAATATAATCGTTGTTTGAAACACGGAAAACCATGGAAACAACATTTTTCAAATTTGTTAATGAAGTTTATAAACGGCCCTGTTTTTCCTGACGATATACAAGCAGCTTTACTGAAACATTTGAATCATATTAGATCCAGTGATTTTTTAGATATACCCTTAAGCAGAACTTTACAAGCATATGACAAAGAAAGCATATATGAAAATGGGGAAGTTTTTCTTTCGGATATCCCTATGCAAACGACTTTTATTCATGACGAACGAACGTTTATTAAACAAAAGTTATTAAGGAAATATTATTTATGTAAAGAATTGAAAACAAATAAAATGTATAAATATCATCCCTTGGCAAAAGTGATACCGCCAAGGGAGGAAAATTAAAAGCAGCAGGAGATATATGAAAAAACATATATTGACGTTAGTGAATATAGTAAACAATAAAATATATAGCATATGAATGATAATAATTATTGTGTAATCATGGCAGGGGGAGTAGGAACGCGGTTTTGGCCCTTAAGTAAAACAACATATCCTAAACAGTTTATTGATTTTTTAGGGGTGGGTAAATCCTTATTACAAATGACCTTTCAACGGTTTGAACAAGTTTGTCCGGTTTCCAATATTTACATTGTAACGAATGAGTTATATTATGATTTAATCAAAAAACAACTTCCGCAATTAACAGACGAGCAAATTATCTTGGAACCTATGCGTAGAAATACGGCACCTTGTATCGCATATGCCAGTTACAGAATCAAAAAAAGAAATCCCGAGGCTAATGTTATCGTTTCCCCTTCCGATCATATAATTTTTAACGAGATTGCATTTATAGAACACATTAAATCAGCTTTAGCATGCATAGATAAAAATCCATGGTTGTTAACATTAGGTATACAACCGACTCGTCCTGATACCGGATATGGATATATTCAATACGATGATAAAAATCGCTATATTCCGGATAGAAGAATATATAAAGTGAAAGTTTTTACTGAGAAACCCGAACTTGATTTAGCGAAAAAATTTATTGAAAGTGGAGATTTTCTTTGGAATGCAGGTATTTTTGCCTGGAAATTGAGTGCTATTTTCAAAGCCTTTAAAATGTATCTTCCGGATGTAGATGAATTATTTGAGCAAATCGAGGATAAAATAGGGACGTCGGAAGAAAAACAAGCTATTGCCAAAACATATTCTTTGTGTCGCTCTATTTCCATTGATTATGGAATAATGGAAAAAGCAGAGAATGTCAATGTGCTTTCTTCCGATTTCGGCTGGTCTGATTTGGGAACATGGACCGCTTTATTTGAACAGCTTAAAAAAGATGAGAATAATAATGCCATTGCATCCCAATCCGATGTGTTTACCTATAAGACATCCGATTGCATTATCAATACTCCTAAAAATAAAGTTGTGGTTGTGCAAGGCTTAAAAGACTATATAATCTCTGAAAGTAATGATATTTTATTGATTTGTAATAAAAACGATGAACAGCAAATTCGTCAATTTGTTGCCGATGTACAAATAAAAAAAGGGGATGAATATGTTTAATGTTATTTAATCGAACCTATGGCAGAAGAAAATGAAATTATTCAGGATGTAACTTCTAATGAATACAAATATGGCTTTGTATCGAATATTGATACCGATTATTTCCCCAAAGGGATAAGTGAAGAAATAGTACGAAAAATTTCGGCATTTAAAAATGAACCCGAATGGTTATTGGATTTTCGTTTAAAAGCTTATCGTAAATGGCTGACAATGAAAGAACCTACTTGGGCTCATTTAAAGTATAACCCAGTAGATTATCAAGATATTATTTATTTTGCCGTTCCTAAAAAGAAGGAGAAAAAGAGTTTGGATGAAGTAGATCCTGATGTTTTGGATATGTTTAACCGTTTGGGTATTAATTTAGAAGAGCAAAAAATGCTTTCGGGAGTAGCCGTAGATGCGGTGATTGATTCTCAATCTGTGAAAACTACCTTTCAAGAGACATTGGAAGAACAAGGTATTATTTTCTGTTCTTTTGGCGAGGCTGTTCTAAAACATCCTGAATTGGTAAAGCAATATTTAGGAAAAGGTGTGCCTATAGGAGATAATTTTTTTACGGCACTCAATTCCGCAGTCTTTAGTGATGGATCTTTCTGTTATATTCCCAAAGGAGTGAAATGCCCCATCGAACTATCTACCTATTTTCGTATAAATGCATCGAATACAGGACAGTTTGAACGAACATTGATTGTAGCAGAAGAGGATGCGTATGTAAGCTATATGGAAGGCTGTACAGCTCCACAGCGTGACGAAAATCAATTGCATGCTGCTGTTGTTGAAATTTTTGCCATGAAAAATGCGGAAGTGAAATATTCAACTGTGCAAAATTGGTATCCAGGGGATAAAGATGGGAATGGAGGAATATATAATTTTGTTACCAAAAGAGGTATTTGTGAAGGAGAAAATTCGAAAATATCATGGACACAGGTAGAAACCGGCTCTGCCGTAACGTGGAAATATCCCAGTTGTATATTAAAAGGTGATAATTCTGTGGGAGAATTTTACTCTGTAGCAGTAACCAATAATTACCAACAGGCTGATACGGGCACAAAAATGATACATATTGGAAAAAATACAAAAAGCACTATTATTTCCAAAGGGATTTCGGCAGGTTATAGCCAAAATAGCTATCGTGGATTAGTGCGTATTGCTAAGCAGGCTACGAAAGCACGAAATTACTCACAATGTGATTCATTGTTATTAGGGGATAAATGCGGAGCCCACACATGGCCTTTTATCGAATGCAATAATAAAACAGCTATTTTGGAACACGAGGCTTCTACTTCAAAAATTTCAGAAGATCAGCTTTTTTATTGTCAACAACGTGGTATAAGCACCGAAAGTGCCATAGGATTAATAGTAAATGGATATGCCAAAGATGTATTGAAACGATTACCCATGGAATTTGCTGTTGAGGCACAAAAATTATTGAATATTAGCATAGAAGGATCTGTAGGTTAATTCTCAACAGATTTGAATCAATATGTCAACAAAGAAATAAATTACGAATTAATTTTCTTCTTTGAACTCTTCGGCAAATTTTCGAATATTTTCATGATGAATGAGTGAAACGGATTTGTCGACTTTGGAAATCTTCTTGATAATAAATTGTTCCATGAAGTTCATGTCTTCAAAAATAAATTCACCTCCTAAATAGTATTTCGACTTAGCATGGTTTAATAGTTCAGTAGGAAAGGCAGTTTTCATTTCCTCTTGTTGTTTTTCCGTTCCCGGGTCCATACCGCAAATAAATAAACCAAGGGGTTTATTTATTAGAAGGTCTTTATTTTTCAAAGAAAATTTTTTAATCCTTTTAATGGGGTTACCTGCATAAATAGCGGTTCCTAAAATGTAAGCGTCGAACATGTCAATTTTAGGTTTCTGTTGGTCTTTGAGATTAATTAACGTTATCTCTTCACCTAACTTTTCGCCTAATTGTTGAGCGACTTTGGCAGTTGTTCCGTGTTTGGAACTAAAAATAATAGCAATTTTCATAAGCATTCGTTTTACAGATTATTAAAAAATAAAGATTCACCATAGATTGCAATGGTGAATCTTTAAAAAAATTATTTTTTCATGGCAAATTCTCTTCCCGCATGTAAGCAAGCGATATTTACATTCACTATATCTTGCCCTTTACGGATGAAGGTGTCTTCGATGGTTTTTTCTAAGTCTTCGAATTTAAGTTTTAGGAAAGGTGTTGTTGCACCAAGAATAACCATATTAGAAGAACGTGCAGAACCTAAATCTTTAGCAATTTGGTCGGCATCGATGGCAATTTTATTTTTTAATGCGTGGATGCGATTCATCAGAAGGTTGTTATCAGGATAATTAGGAATATTGATAAAAGGATTTGTGTTGGTAATAACCCATCCATCCGGTTTTAACATGGGCAAGTATCGTAATGCTTCCATTGGTTCAACAGAAATAATTAAGTCAGCTTTTCCCATGGGAATCAAGTCGGAAGCTATTTCTTTATCGGATAGACGAAGGTGAGATTGCACGTCTCCACCTCGTTGGCTCATTCCATGAACTTCCGCTTGTTTGAGAAATAATCCTTGTCTTACAGCGGTATTACCGATTATTGTGGCGATAGATAAAATTCCTTGTCCGCCAACACCTGCTAATATGATGTCTATATTCATTATATTAATATTTATGATTTACAAATTATTTATTTTTCGCTTTCATTCTTTTCTTCAGTGTTTGTACACATTCACGTTGCGGAATAATAACGGAAACACCTTTGTATTTTAGTTCTTCAGCAATAATGTTTACATTGGTCTGATGTTGATTGGGGAGTGGTTTCAAGATGCGAATATGTTCTTTTTCAACGCCCAATCCCAAACAAATGCTTTCTAAACGTCCGACACCGTGTGATTTTTGTCCGCCGGTCATACCGGTAGTGGAGTTGTCGAGTATCATCACGGTAATGGGAGTGTTTTCCATCACACAATCAAAGAGAGAAGTGATGCCGGAATGACAGAATGTAGAATCGCCGATAACGGCAACGGTAGGCTGTAAGCCGGCGTCGGAAGCCCCTTTAGCCATGGTTATGGAGGCTCCCATATCCACACAGGCATAAATAGCATTATAAGGTGGCAAAGCACCTAAGGTATAACAACCTATATCAGAGAACACACGTCCTTTTCCATAAGGAGTGATGGCTTCATTTAAAGCGTTATAGGAATCAATATGCGGGCAACCCAAGCATAATGCCGGTGGGCGAGGAGCTACAATATCGGGGATTTTTTCACCTTGTGTATCAGGTAATCCTAAAGCATGAGCAACTACATTAGCGTTAAGTTCTCCAACACGTGGTAAACTGCCATCCAAACGACCCTTTATTGTTAAACAACGATTTAATAAACCCCGTAATTGTTCTTCAATGATAGGATATCCCTCTTCCATAACCAAAATGCAGGAACATTCATCAGCCATTTTGGCAATTTGTTTTTCAGGAACAGGATATTGTGTTATTTTTAAAATAGGATAGGGGCAGATTCTTTCAGGATAATTCTCCATCAGATAATTATAAGCAATCCCTGTGGTTATAATACCCATTGATTTGTCTTTAGCGTCAATATAAGCATTGAAAAGAGAATTTTCAATATCTTTCTTAATGGTAGTTTGTTTGTCGAGTAATTCCTTGTATTGTTTTCGTGCGATTGCAGGTAACAAAATAAATTGTTTCGGATTATCGGGTAACTTTACTTCGTTTTGAGGTCTTTTTGTTTTGCAAACTACACCGGAACGAGAGTGAGCTAAACGCGTTGTTACGCGTAATAAGACAGGAATTTTATGCTTTTCAGAGAAATTGAAAGCTTCGATTGTCATATCGTATGCCTCTTGTTGATTAGAGGGTTCGAAAATCGGAATGATAGCAAAATGACCATAATATCTTGAATCTTGTTCATTTTGTGAAGAGTGCATACTGGGATCATCGGCAGCGAGAACAACCAATCCTCCGTTCGCGCCGGTTATAGCAGCATTCATGAAGGCATCGGCAGCTACATTTAAGCCAACATGTTTCATACAAACAATGGCACGTTTACCGGCATAGGACATGCCGATGGCTGCTTCCATGGCGGTTTTTTCATTTGCCGACCATTGGCGGTGTACTTTACTCTCTTCCGCCTGTTTAGATACTTGTATATACTCCATAATTTCTGTTGAAGGAGTGCCCGGATATGCATAAATTCCGGATATGCCTGCATCCAATGCTGCTTGCCCAATCGCTTCGTCTCCTAACAATAGTAACTTTTGCATAATATTTATAATTTTATTTATATATATAGTTAATTATTTTAATTCCAATAAATAAAGTATTAATTTGTTTGTAACAAATTAAAAATGTTGTACCAGTAATTTAGTAATTGTTTTCTTTTGTAAGCTTGCCCGATTCGTTATAGAATTTCCACTTGCCGGTTTTTTGTCCGTTCTTGTAAAATCCTACATAATGAACATTCCCGTTAGGATACCATACGGTGTATTTACCATCCTCTTTGCCGTTTACATACATACCCTGACTGTTCTTTTTCCCATTTTCAAACCAAGATATCCATATGCCATCTCGTTCATTTTTATCGTTATATGTCCCTTCAAGAAACTTCTGATTGTTTTTGTAATATAATGTTTCTTTGTACAAAATTTTGTCCCCTGACTCTTTAACAATATACTCTGCTGTTTTTTTTGGTTTGCTGTTAGCCCAAGTCTCAATTACAACAGTTTCTTTTTTTTGATTTTCACAAGACAAAAAACAAATACTGAAAACTATAGGTAAAAGTAATGTCTTTGCTTTCATATTATTGAGATGATTTTTTATAAGCATTGTTCAACTCTTCGATTACATATTTTGTAATATCATACACTTCATTCGCATACAAAATAGCTGATCCGGTAGAAGTAGCCAATACATAATCTGCTTTATATTTTTTATCGTTCACTCTACGAGCTGCATTCACAATTGAGTCTGTAATTTCTTTTTGTACAGACATTTCTTTTAAGGCTAAGGTTTGAGAATATTGTTCTTGTAATATTTGTAGTGTTTCAGCTTCTTTTTGCAATTGTTTTTCGGCATTTTGCATTTGTGTTTGTGTTAATATGTTGCTTTGAACATTGATTTGATAATTTTTATATTTTTCCTCAAAGCTAGCCTTCTTATTTGTTAATTCTTGTTGGTATTTCATTGCTTCGGTTTCTAAATCCTTTTTCAATAATTCAGCTAAGGTAAAATGTTTAATGATAGAATCATTGTTTACCGTTAACATAATGGAGGTATTGCTTTTAGAAATGTATTTTGCTAAATTATCAGTTTCATTATTTTGAGTAAAATGTAATATATACAGAATAATAAGTCCAATAAATAAAAGTGCGAAACCAAGAATATTTAAAAGGGCATGTGTTTTGTTTTTGTATGGTTTTTTTTGATTGCAAACTTCATCTATGTTTTTATCGGTTATAGGATTTGTGTTCTCTGGTTGATTCTCTATTTCTTGTATTTGATTCTCGTTAGAATTATTTTCTTCCATTTTGATTATATATTTAATGTGTTAATTTAATGATTAGTTTCCCATATCAGATAAAAATTTAATTCTCATTAAACGAATTTCTTCAAGAGTATATTCGTCTTCACCTAAATCATTTAGAGCGGTTTCTAAAGAGTCTAACTCTGTGTTCATTAAATACTCCATAATTTCTTCTTGATGATAAAGGTCAATAGTTTCATCGATATAATAGTTGATATCTAATTTCGTTCCCGAAAAAATGATGCTTTCTATTTCAGTAAGTAATTCATCTTTTGTTAGATTTTTAGCGATAGCGATATCTTCAAAACTGATTTTTCTGTCAATATTTTGAATGATATATACTTTTAATCCGGATTTATTGATGACTGATTTAACGACTAAATCTTGAGGTCTTTCTATTTCATTATCTTCAACATATTTTCGAATTAAATTGATAAAAGCCTGACCGTATTTTTGAGCTTTGCCTGCTCCTACTCCCGTAATTTGAGTTAGTTCATCCATTTTGGTTGGATAGTGTACACACATATCTTCCAAAGAGATTTCTTGGAAAATAACATAAGGAGGCAGGTTTTCTTTTTTTGCGATGCTTTTCAATAAATCTTTAAGCATGTTAAAAAGAACTTTGTCAATTACTCCGTCTTTTTGAGTGGGCGTGGGTTCGTCGATATCTTCATCCTCATCTTCGTTATTTACTTTCACAATAGGAATAGGAGTAGGCTTTTTCAAGAATTTCTCGCCGGTTGGAGTAAGTTTTAAAATGCCATAATTTTCAATGTCTTTTACAATTAATTTCTCAAATAACATTTGACGTATCAATGAGGACCAAAATTTTTCATCTTTGTCCTGACCTTCGCCAAAGCATTTGATTTCATTGTGTTTAAACTTTTTAATTTCGGATGTTTCATGTCCGATAATTACATTGACAATGTGTTTTTCCTTGTATTGTTGTTTTAATTCCTTAATAACTGACAATAAAATTTGTACGTATTCTTTTCCTTCCATTTTTAGTTTAGGGTGTAAACAGTTATCGCAACAGCCGCAGTTTTCCTTATCATAAGATTCTCCAAAATAAAATAATAAGTGTTTTCTGCGGCATAGACTTGATTCGGCATAAGCCATGGTTTCAGATAATAATTGTTTGGAGATTTCTTGTTCGGAAAAAGGTTTGTTTTTCATTAATTTTTCCAATTTTAATAGGTCATCGTAGGAATAGAAAGCAACACAGGCGGCGTCACTATCATCACGTCCCGAGCGACCTGTTTCTTGATAATATCCTTCCAAGCTTTTGGGCATATCGTAGTGTATGACATAACGTACGTTTGGCTTGTCAATGCCCATGCCAAAAGCAATAGTAGCGACTATCACGTCGACATCTTCCATCAAAAATTTATCTTGATTTTCGATGCGGATATTATTATCCAGCCCGGCATGATAAGGAAGTGCTTTTATTTTGTTAACCTGCAATAATTCAGCAAAATCTTCCACTTGTTTACGACTTAAGCAATAGATGATGCCGGATTGCCCTGGGTGTTTTTTTATAAATTTAATAATTTCTTTATCAATGTCTTTTGTCTTATCTTTTATCTCATAATAAATGTTTGGACGATTAAAAGATGAAAGATAAACATCGGCTTCGAGCATGCCTAAGTTTTTTTGTATGTCATGCCTTACTTTAGGAGTGGCAGTAGCTGTTAGCGCCATAATTGGTTTTTTTTGCCCAATGGTGTCAACTACATTCCTGATTTTTCTATATTCCGGTCTAAAGTCATGTCCCCATTCGGAAATGCAATGAGCTTCATCAATGGCGAAAAATGAAATTTCAATCTTTTTTAAGATGGAAATATTTTCTTCTTTTATGAAAAATTCCGGAGCAACATATAATAATTTAGTTTTACCGTTAAATAAATCTTCTTTAACTTCTGCTTGTTCCAATTTAGTAAGGGAAGAGTTATATACGTGGGCAATTCCTTTTTCCATACTGAAATTCCGAAGTGAATCCACTTGGTTTTTCATTAATGCAATTAAAGGTGAAATGACAATAGCAGTCCCTTCCATTAAAAGGGCAGGAAGTTGGTAACACATGGATTTGCCGCCACCGGTAGGCATTATGACAAAAACATCTTTTCCATTTAAAATATCATGAATGACAACCTCTTGGCTCTCTTTAAAATGATTAAAACCAAATATGTTTTTAAGTTGTCGATGTAACTCTTGTGATGTTATTTGAGCCATAATTTTATTTATATAATCTTTTTAACTTAAAAAAATAAAACATAATTATATTTACATTTTTAATAAAAGATTTAATGCAAAGATATAAAAAAACGATAAAGAAAAACTTTTTTTTATTATTTTTTTAAAATATATATGAAAAAAAAATATTTAATTTTAAAATTCACAAAAACAAACAGTTAAAAGTTTTATGTTTTTCAGATGGTGGTTTTTTGTATTTTTTAACTGTAAAATAAGATGAAATATTGCTTAATTATTATTTAATTTATTATTTTTGCATTTATATTATTAATTTAATTTAAAAATCTAACATTATGAGAATACTTATTTTAATCGGTGTTTTATTTTATTCCGTATTTTTTTCCTATTCTCAAAAAGGGAAAAATGTAAAATATATTAATTCTGCTCAATACATTGAAAAAGGAATTGAGAAGTTTAGTGAAGCGCAATGGCAAGAAGCAGAAAAACTATTCGCTGCGGTTCCATTTGGAGATAGCTTATATTACATAGCACAATATGAGCTTGCTTATACCTATGAAAAACAGTTGCGATTCAACGAAGCCTATGAAGTTTTATTTAAATTGCTGGAAGCTAATGATGAAAAATTGGCAATCAGTTCTGTCTATACCGAACTGGCAAATTGTTACAGTGAAGACAATCAATTAGACAAAGCTATCGCCATATATGATAGCGCATTAGTTTTATTTCCTTTTAATAATCAACTTCATTTTAATAAGGGTATAGTTTATCAAAAGAAGCAAGAGTATGATAGCGCCATGCATTGTTTTGAAAAATCAATTCTGTGTAATCCTCTACATCAAACGAGTCATTATCAGCTGGGATTATCTTATATCAAACAAGGGTATTATATTCCCGGAATCTTAGCTTTGAATTATGCAGCCATGATAGCTCCAAAATCGAATGTTGCTTTAACTTCACTTCAAGTGCTGTTGGAATTATATTCAGTTGGCTTAGATTATTTTAATGAAGATAATGCCTTTAAAATGTCTTCGGTTATGGAACAAAGAAATGAAAAATATAAAAAAACGGAGACATTACTTAATACCGGATTCGCTTTAAATAAGCGATATAAACTTAAAACAAAAATAAATCATATTTTAACAAGACAAAATCAGTTTGTTTTTGAAAATTTGCTATACGATTCAACGTCCTATTATATAGAAGAACAATTGTATATGCCTTTCTTTATGAGTATGGTAAAAGATAAAAAAACCTATGATGTGTTTTGTCATTTACTATTAATGGGTACCGATGTTGAGGAGGAAAAGGTTTCGGAGAAAGCAAAAAAGATGGAAAAAGAAATACAATCTATATGGGAACAGTCCTTGAAACTGTTGAATGCTACTATAGCTGATGGTATTGGCATGGAAAATAAAGAAAATTACAGCTATGAATACAATAATAAATTTAATCTAATCGCCTATGGTCCTTATTCGTTGGCTGAAAAGAAACAACGTTTAGAAGAAGGGAAATGGATTGTATTAGATAATCAAGGTTATGTACTTCGAGAAGGTAATTATGTAAAAGGGAAAGGTCATGGTCAATGGAAAGAGTTTGATATGTATGGAAATGTTGTTCAAGAATATTCAATGAAAAATGATACTGTAGAAGGTGAAGTCTATGTTTATTTTGAAAGAGATAAAAAAGATACTACAAAACTTCTCTCCATGTTCGTGTCCATTCAAAATGGAACGATAAACGGAATCAGAACTATATATAATAGATCAGGGTTTTTAACAGAAAAAGCAAACTGGGCAAATAATTTGTATAATGGAGAATATCTCTCTTATTATCCTCAAGGGATGTTAAAATATAAATCTTTTTATAAAGAAGGAGATTTATTAGGGATATCTTCAGAATATTATTCGAATGGAGATTTGAAAAGTGAAATTCAATTTGAAGAAAAAGAAAAGGTAGGGAAAGCTCAATATTTCTTTCCGGGAGGTAAAATTGCCACTGAAGGGAATGTTATGAATAATTTTGCCATAGGAGAATGGAAATCATATTATTATTCAGGAAATGTATATTATATTTCAAATTATAACAATGAAGGAAAAGAAACAGGACTTTGGGTGGACTATGCGCATGATGGAAAAATTGAAACAGAAATGAATTATGAAAACGGCAAAAAACATGGGGAAGAAAATTTCTACTACAATGGAAAATTAATGTATAGAAACATCTATAAAAATGGTGTCTTAACAGATATCAATACTTTTTACCCGGATGGTAAAATAAGAGAGAAAATAACAGCGGTAAATAAAATTTTTGTAGCTAAAATATATAGCAACGATCCGTCACATGATTACCTTTATAAACAAGTTTCATATAAGTCAAATGGTGAAAAGCATGGGAAATTTATCACCTATGCTCCTAATGGGAAGGTCGTTTCTGAAGTTAATTATAAAGATAATCTTAAAGAAGGTACTAGTATTAACTATTATCCAAATGGTAAAATAATGGATTATGTAGAGTATAAGGAAGATAACTATCATGGATTGAGCTTGAGATATCATAAGAATGATAGTCTTGCTGAAGAAGGTAGTTATATAAATAATCAAAAAACAGGAGCTTGGTATACGTATTATATGAATGGCAATATCCAATCACTTGAAGTATATAATAATGAAACTACTTTGTACGAATGTGAATATTTTATGGATGGAAAAAAATCTTCGGAAATGTTTTACAAATATGGGTTGTTAGAAAAATATGTGTTTTATAATGAAAATAATGAAGTCATTAAAACACTATCTTTTGAAAATGGCAATGGCATACAACATAATTATTATCTCAATGGAAATATAGAATCTACTTGCAATTTAGTAGCAGGGAAACTACAAGATACTTGTATTTGGTTTTCATTTGAAGGTAGATATCTTAATAAAATGGTTTATCATGATGGTATGTATAGCGGACTTTTTAAAAAATTCCATCCTATCAATCAGAATAAAATAGAATTTCAATTAAACTATATTCTGAATCAACCTGATGGGAAGATGTTGTTTCATGCTGAAAATGGAAATATGCTGGCTGATTATAATTATGAGTATGGTATACTCCATGGGCCGGTTAAGAAATATTTTAATAATGGGAAATTATGTATGGAAGGGAATTATGTTTCAGGTGTGAGAGAAGGGATTTTTACTTTTTATGCACCGGATGGTAAAACCATAACTTATAAATTAATGTATATTAACGACCAGATTATAGCCTATGCATATGTGGGTCAAGATAATGTGCTTACTGATTTTAAACCCATTGGTAAGGATAAAGTTGTAATTACAAGTTATTACTCTCCTAATAAAAAATCAAATGAAGTTACGTTTGAGAACGGTTTAAGACAAGAAGTGGAATATACCTATTATTCTAATGGTAAGTTGTTTGAAGAATCAGAAACCCTCGATAATAATGTTCATGGAAAATATAAATCTTGGAATGAGGAGGGGCAACTTAAAGTAGATCAAAATTATTACTATGGTTTTTTACATGGGAAATCTATAACATACTATAATAATGGGAATGTGTATGAAGAAGCTAATTATGTTTATGATAAATTTCATGGCACTCTCAAACGTTATGATAAAAATGGGAAGTTAATTGTAGAACAGGAATGGTTTAATGGAAATAGATTAAAATAAATTCACAAAAAATAAAAATAAAAAATTAAAATGATGAAAAGATTAAGTGTTGTATTGGGATGTTATTTCATCCTGCAAAGCCTTTCAGCTCAGATAGGAGTTGATCTAAAAAACTATAAGTTTAAAGATATTCCTGTTATTTCAGAAGCTTGTGATACACTTTATGCCAAAGATGGAGTGGTAGCTTTGTATTATGGGCGTGTGTTGGATTATCGCATAGAAGATGAGGGTGTTGAATTATGGGAGTGTTTTCATGTTATGCTTAAAGTATATGATTATGAAAAACCTGAAGGAAACAGAAAACTTAACATTCCCGGTAGCGATGAAAACATTTTAGATTGCAAAGCCCGTTGTATTAAAAAAGATGGAACTATAATTGAATTGACCCAAAGCGATATGGTTGAAGTAGATGA
>JAQVNO010000044.1 GCA_028703095.1 Bacteroidales bacterium | reverse complement strand
AATCGCCAATTGCCGCTACATCAACTATGGCTTTGTAGGCTGTATCATAGGAATAAGTTTCACCCGTCATGGGATTGCCGGAAGAAGTATAATTACTCACTTCACATTCATAAATTCCTAGCCATTTCTCATGATAGTCTATTTCAGGGTTAGGTTCTATCGGCTCCGGTTTACAATGAACAAATAGAAGAGATAAAAGCAGCAGTACTATCGTTTTAAAAAGTGTTTTCATGGTTAATAATTTACATCCTTGTTAATAAAACATCATAAATAACATCTTTTTGTCTAATAAATAATTCAATAATATCGTTGCCACTTTTTTCTGTTGAACAAAGAAAATAAGTAGAATCGTTATAAATTTCAAGACAGCTATAACTGTCGCAAGTTCGTGTCCAATAAAATGTTTTTCCAAAAGCAAAAGATTTTAGACCAGTGTATTTTACATCACAGGTTAAATCTTCATGAAAATAAAAAATGCCTTTGTTTTCTAACACCGTAACATACACACCACCTTTTGAGCAAGTATCCATGCGGGTAATTTTCCATTTCCCGTACATAAACTGTTCGGGATCGGTTAAATCATACTTTTTACATCCTGTTAGTAAAAGTGTTATCAATAAACACCCTACATATATTAAATTTTTTGTTTTCATAGCTTGTTGTTTTTAATTGTTATTCCATTTGTCCGGCTAAAATTGCATTATCTTTTGCTTGATTAATAGCTCTACTGATAATAAGCAAGGTCTTTTTATCAGTAGATAATGAAATTTTAATCCAACCATAATAATTTTGAGAAACATCTGTTCTATCACAATAACCTATATATTTTTCACCTTTTCCTGCAAATTGATCAAGATATAGTTTTTTGACTCCTGTTTTCCATTCTTTTGAGGAATTTATGGTATCATTTTTATTTAATATTAAGATTGCATCCTTATCATCAACTATTAGAAAACTATAGTAAAAAACACCTAACATATCGGTATAATCAAAATTTATAATATAAGCATGTAATCCATCGGAATCATTCGATATGTTAAAAATCAAATCATTATATAACGTATCGCTTTCCGATACGTTAACCGTATGATTAATTTCATAATACGTAATATAATCCGGTTTGGGATGATCACGATCTTTGCATGCAGTAATAATAAATACTATTACTATTAAATAAATTAACTTTTTCATTTTAAAAATTTCATTGTTTTTTTTTGCAAATAAAAACAATTTATCCATACGATATCTTTTTTAAGTTATTTTTTTTTTTTTGAATTTCAGCTGTTTACGCTAAGGGGAAGGAAAGAAAGGAAAATATAAGACTGTTTTTTGGAATTATTTTTAGACATAGCATGCTTTTTAGGATACTAAAGATACCGATGTTGTTAACAAATGAAAGTGTAAAATTTACAAGAATAGATAGCAATAAAAGGGCTTTTGCCTACGTTTGCTTAATGGTTTTTTAACTTAAAAAGAATGTTATTGAAAATTACGTTATTGATGAAACAGGTAAGGCTTTTGGTTCTGACACTTGTGATGCTTATGACTTCAGTGGGAACGAAGGCACAATACACCACAAAAGACATTCACGATTACATTGCCACCTACAGCACAATGGCGATTAAAAAAATGAAAGATTACGGGATACCGGCAAGTATTACACTGGCACAAGGTATTTTGGAGTCGGCAGCCGGCACCAGCGACCTGGCAAAAAACGCTAACAATCATTTCGGGATTAAATGCCATTCCGATTGGGAAGGAAAAAAATATTTCAAGGACGATGATAAGAAACACGAATGTTTCCGTTCCTATGCCACGGTAGAGCAATCGTTTGATGATCACTCTGCCTTTTTAAAACGCTCGCGTTATGCCAGCTTGTTTAGCTTGGAAATAACCGACTACAAAGCATGGGCAAGAGAATTAAAGAAGTGCGGTTATGCTACCGACCCGAATTATGCGGATCGTTTAATTGTTTTGATAGAAACCTATTCGCTGCATCAGTTTGATACCGAAAGTGCTCTTGCTTATGAAAATCCACTTGCCGAGAAAAAAGCAAATGATATTATACGTATTAAAGACCGTTCTTTTGCCCAAGTAGCATATCCTTATACGAATCGTCCGGTATACTTGAATAATAAAGTATATTTTATTCTCGCCAAACAAGGCGACAGTTTCTACGATATCGCCGTGGATGTGCAACTCACGGTTGGGCAATTGAAAAAATACAACGACATCAACACCCGAGAGTATAACTTGACTGAAGGCGAAATGGTGTATATCAGTACCAAAGCCAAACGTTCCGAAAAAAACAAGGAACATCGTATTCTCCCCAACGAGACCTTACGCGATATTGCACAATATTATGCAATAACAGAAAAGTCTTTGCGTAAACTCAATAAATTTACCAAAAACACAATCGTAGGTCCGGGTTATATCCTACGATTGCAATAAAAAGATGATGGATCAAATAGATAGTGTTCATAGCGATGTATTAATTGTTGGAGGAGGTCCGTCAGGCTTGGCAACGGCTATTCGTTTGGCTGATCTTTTAAAACATCACAAGCTGCAACGACGCATCGTTTTGGTTGACAAAGGCAATGCCATTGGCAGTCATATTCTGTCGGGTGCAGTAATCAAGACAAGTGTTTTTAAGCAGTTATTGCCTGAGGTCGATTTCAAGGACATCCCTTTCGATGCCAAAGTAAAACGCGATGCCGTGATGTTTATGGGCAAGACCCGGAAAATAAAAATTCCTTTTCCGGTGCCGTTTATGCGGAATAAGGGAAATTATCTGGCATCACTTGCCACCATTTGTCGTTTTCTTGCAAAGATAGCGGAAGAAAAAGGAGTAGAAATATACAGCGGTTTTTCTGTCAATGAGATACTCTATGAAAACGGGAAAGTAGCCGGAGCCAAAACCATAGCTGCCGGTGTGGATGCTATGGGTAATCCGATGGAGAATTTCCAAGCGGGGACGGCTGTTTGTGCTGATTTAGTTGTTTTTGCCGAAGGTACACGGGGCACATTGAGCAAAGAGCTTATTGCCGCGTATCACTTGGATAAAAACAGTAATGAGCAAATGTATTCATTGGGTTGTAAGGAGTTGTGGCATATTCCCGAAGGCAGAATACAAGCCGGAACGGTTTATAATTGCATGGGTTATCCCTTGAATAGGCATGAGTTTGGGGGCGGTTTTATCTATGGCTTAAACGATAATACATTGGCACTGGGTTTGGTTGTCGGCTTGGACTATGAAGATCCTACTTTCGATGTACACCATGCCTTTCAAGTATGGAAAACACATCCGTTTATCTCCGCATTACTCAAAGGGGGTAAATTGTTGGAATATGGAGCGAAAACATTGCCTGAAGGTGGTTTTTATGCTATCCCGCAAGTGTATACAGACCATGCGTTGATAGTGGGTGATAGTGCCGGCTTCTTAGCTATGCCTGCCTTAAAAGGCATTCATCTTGCCATTGAGTCGGGGATACTTGCTGCCGAAACAGCTATAAAAGCATTGTCAACAAACGATTTTTCTGAAGCGAACTTGCGTCATTATGATGAGCTGCTGAAAAAAAGCAGGATATACAAGGAACTCTATCCGTTTCGGAATTTCCGTCAAGGGTTTTCCGGCGGACTTATTGCGGGTTTTGTGAGGGCTGCCTTTTTGTTGCTTACAAAAGGTGCCGGCATCAGTGGAAGAATAAGACCTTTGGCTGATAGCGAAACGACTAAGCGATTGAAAGATTTTAAACGTAAGACTTTCCGTCAACGTTTTGAACATGAATTGGATTTTGATAAAGTGATTAGCTTTGATAAAGTTACCGATGTGTATTATAGCGGCACCCGTCACGATGAACACCAGGTGCCTCATTTAAAAGTCAATAATCCGCAATCGTTTGCGGCAATTAATATAAAAGAATACGGGGCTCCTTGTCAGTATTTTTGTCCGGCAGAGGTGTATGAAATTCGTACGGATAAAAACGGGAACAAAGAATTACGCATTCATTTTGAAAATTGTGTGCATTGTAAAACCTGCGATATCAAAAGTCCGGGTGATGGAATTAGCTGGATGCTTCCCAATGGGGATAACGGACCGGATTATCACTATATGTAAGAAAAATTATGGCATTAACAATCATAAGCTTAATAAAACAAGTGCCGTTGCCTTCCGAGATGCGTATGGGGGAAGATGGCTTAATGGATCGTACCAAAGCCAAATCAAGCATTAATATGGATTGTCAATACGGGTTAGAAGCCGGCTTGCAACTCAAAAAAATGTATCCCGATGCTACGTTGATGGTTTGCTCTATGGGTCCTAAGTCTTTTGAGGCTTCCTTGCGTAAAGCCCTTGCCATGGGTTATGATGAAGCTTATTTATTGTCCGATAGAAAATTAGGGGGTAGCGATACCTTTGCTACCGGTATGGCTATTGCCACTATGCTGAAACATCTGGGTTTTACTCATGACAGGGAAGATCCTTTTATCATCCTCACAGGCAGACAAACCAGTGATGGGGATACGGCACATGTTCCCTCACAAGTGGCTGCCAATCTCGATATACCTCAAGCTACTTTTGTCGAAAGGATACAGGCGGAGGGCGAGACGCATGTAAAAGCGAAACGTATCATTGAAGGGGGCTATCAGATGATGCGGCTGCCGATGCCCTGTGTGATTTCGCTGACACCTACCGGTATTTCACCGCGTAAACCGTCACTGAAAGCTGCCATGAAAGCACGCATTACTCAACTGACAACGTTAAGCGTTAGTGATATCCACTTAACATCCGAAAAAATAGGCATCGGCGGTTCCCCGACTATCGTGAGTAAGGTTGTTGAAATGCATAGTGAACGTCCACCGCTGCAACTGACGGTGGGTGCTACGGAACGAGAAAAGGTGCATCATTTGATTGAAATGTATGCTCAAGAAACTACTGCCGTGGAGAAAAAGCAGCGAAAAGAAAGAATGACAGCGGAAGCGCCGGATTATCCCGTAATCGATATACGCAAGGGATACAAAGGCATCCTTTGTTGGGCAGAGATAGCTGATGGTAACATTACGCGTTCGTCTCTTGAAATTTTATCGGCAGCTCGCCAATTGGCAACTCAGCTTGATAAAGATACGAAAATAACGAGCTTGTTGATAGGACATCAAATAAGCAACAAGGCGCAAACATTGATTGCACATGGTGCCGATGAAGTGGTTGTTGTTGACGATGCTCGCTTGGAAGAATACCTGGTATTGCCTTTTGCTTCCATTTTTACGCAAGTAATACAAACCCGTAAACCCGAAATTGTTTTGTTTGCCGCTACTACTTCGGGACGGGAATTAGCCCCACGCATAGCTGTACATACCGGCAGCGGGGTAACGGCCGATTGTACAAAATTGGAAATAGGAGAGTATGTGAATAAAAAAGAGCAAATTATTATTAAACCGATATTGCATTCCCATCGACCTACTTACGGAGAGAGTAAATTAGCGACTATCATAGGTTTTGCTTTTCCGCAGATATCTACCGCCCGTCCGGGAACTTTTGAAATTCCGCTTGCCGATAGCGAACGTAAAGGTATAATACGTCCTTTCACCCCTGTTTTAGAAAAAGCGGATTTCCGTACGGAAATTATTCAAACTGTCAGAGGGGAAGGTGGATTACAGCATCTTTTCGAAGCCGATGTAATTGTGTCCGGAGGTCGTGGAGCTACGGCTGATAATTTACGCCTTGTCAAAGAACTCACAGAAGCCTTTAAAAAGCAAGGTGTCAAAGCCGAATGGGCTGCCAGCCGAGCTGTTGTCGATGAGGGCTTCGCTGAATATGCACGGCAAATCGGACAAACAGGCAAAACCGTACGTCCTAAATTATATATCGCCATAGGTATTTCCGGAGCTATACAACACATTGCCGGTATCAAAGAAGCCGGTAAAATCATTGCTATCGACCAAAATCCCAAAGCTAATATCTTTCATCATGCCGACTATGGAATTGTCGGTAAATATCAAGATGTTATTCCGGAACTAATAGAACAGGTAGGGGAGTTGTGTAAGAAAATTCTTTCGGTAGGATAGGCTGAATATTTTATTGGTTTGAATTATGATTGTATTAAATTCCAAGGTGCTTCCATTGCCTTAAAAAACATATAAAGGGCTATGCCAAGTATCAATGTTACCATACATTTGCTAATACTATCTATTTTATTATTTTTTGATATTTTTATATTCCATATCGGGTAGGCGAAATATAAAACGCTAAGGAAAGGGAACATAAGACCTTGTTTGTCTCTTACTTCACCATAATAAAACGTTGAACCATACCATAATTCTATCCATGATAAAAGTCCGATACTAATTGAAGACAAACATAAAACTATGATTGCTTTTTTTCCGATGATACGCTTATTGATTAACCAGATTGTCAATGTTGCAAGGATTATCAGGCTAAACAGAAGTTTATTGCTTGATATCGTAATAATTCCAATGTTATGATCATACGTAAAAAATGGATTCATATCGGTACCGTATCCGTTGGGTAGTGTGAGTCTATCAATATAAAAAATTAATCCTAAAATAGTGAGGATCGCAGCCGTTCCGATTATAAAGTCTTTAAAGGTAGGTCTTGGATTCATGGGGTGTGTTTACTATTGGTAAATTACGTGTGAAGATTTCTTGCTTAGTGTGGGCTATTGTTTGTTATACCTTGTAAAATAAGCATCAATTTCTGGTCTTAATTCTAAACCAATTTTTTCAAAAACATCAAGTAAGTCTGTGTATGCATCTTGACCGCCAAGAAAATCCCAAAACTCCGCTGCAACTTTTAATTCATTGTCCAAGTCAAGCATGCCTCTCATTGTCCAACGATTGTATGGTTGTGGTTCATAAGGATTATAAGGAATAGCTATTATGGTCTGAATATTTGCGGTAGGGTTTGCTGCTAATGTTGTAGCTACCCATTCTAAAAGGGTTCTTTTAAATTCTTTAAAACCTCCCGCATTTGGCTTAGCAGTTTTAATGTCAAACAAGTAAATAGTTCCATCGTGACCAACAAGTTTAACATCTACTTTTGTTGGTTTTACTGTTTTCATTTCTCCTGACTGGCATACAGCTCTAATTGCATTTACTTCTTCAATTTTATTTGGTGAAGTAGTTGCAATTGTAAGACCGTCCATAATATTTTGAATAACTCTATGCGCTTCAGATGAAATTTGATTTCCAGCAGTTTGTTGTGATTCTGCACTTGCAAAACTTGATAATGCTAATGCTTTAGCCACTGGCTCAAAAATACTTGTACCGAAGTTTGTATTTAATGAATGAATAAATGAAAATAAAGCCATTCTATCTTGACCAAGTAATCTTGTATGAAATGGCATTACTGCTGGTTCAGGATTATAATTTTGAAATTTATGTCTTAAACTGTTTCGTAAAACGGTTTCTACTTGCTGGGTTTGTTGTTGATTTAGAGCCATTATTTACTTTTTAAATGAAAAATTATTTCAGCATATGCTCCTTTATCTTTTTCTGTTCGGTTTAATACTGGTCGTTTATATTGATTTATTATTTGCATACCTGCATTTTCTGCAATTGTTGGATACATTTTGTATTTATCGTTTGCAACAAGGAATACGTCATAGTCTTCAACGAAAAATTTCTTTGCGTTTTTCAATACGTCACTAATTCCTTCAATGTAGTTTTGTTTAGCTTCTCTGCCTTGTCCTTTGAAAAGAGGGCCAATCTCCAATTCATCTTTCCGTTTAAATCCGAATAGGTCATAAGCATAGGCATGTTGCTCGTGATAGTCAATTAACCCAACGTATGGTGGAGATGAAAAAATTCCTTTTATTTTTTGTTTTTCAACCAAATTAGCAAAATTAGGATTAAGTTTTTTAAGCCCTTCAATTATATCAATATTCCTGCTGTCTCCCGCTAAGCAAGTATGAAAAGTATTCTTCCTGATATTATCGAATTGAACTAATCTTTTTATAGTATCTTTCGAATATGATTCCCACCATTTAAAAATTGAGAACAATGGCTTACACATTTTTCCATGTTTGCTACAGTAATAAGTTGCTGTTATTGGTTCAAGTAATGTAGCCAAATCTGCGTGAGTAGTTGCTCTGCAACTTCTTATCGTTCGACTTAGAATAACACTAACTATTTTCTTTGTGTCAGTATTTTTTATTTTTTTGATTTCATTAAAAACAAATTGAATTTCATCACGAATATGCTGAGTATACCATTTGTCAAGAAATGAATCTTCTTTATCTTGACGCAATTTAATATTATAATCATTTACGAGTTTATTGAATGTAGGCAAAAACTCCTTTTCTTTTTCTGCGCCATAAGTCTTTTCGTCAATTTCCTTGCGCTTTACTTTGTATTTGTATTCGGGAACTGGAAAATATTTATTGTTGAAAACATATAATTCTTTTAAAAGCCTATCTTCAAATTCAAGTGTTTTATGGTTAGCCAAAAATATCTTTAGAGCTTTAGAAATTCTGTTGATTTCAGTTTGAATATCAACAAGATTATATTTGGTAACCTTGCAATTGCCGATGAGTGCATTAAAAGCAGAAACATCATTACCAATTGAATGAATCCCTAATTCACATGCTTGAACTAATGTTGTCCCACTTCCTGAGAATGGGTCGTAAATAATGTCTCCAGGGTTAAAGTAAACTTCCTTTTTAAACTTGTCTGTATGGTTATCAAGAAAATATTCTACTAATTGAGGGATGAATTTGCCTTTGTACGGATGAAGTCTGTGAACGTGTTTTGTCGTCTCTGCCTCTTTGTATTGTTCAAACGACAAAGCCCAATTTAAATCTTCGCCAAGCTGTTCTTTCCATTCTTCTTGTCGTGATTTCTTTTGGTCTTTATAATAATCGATTAATTCCTCTTTAATGACTTGTGTTGAGCCGTTGTCTCCTATTTTTTTTATTCGGCCATATTGGATTAGATATGAAATATTGGAAGTAGTAACATTTTTTTCCAAATATTCACTGGCCCATTGGCTTGCTTCTTTAATTGATAATAGTTCTGCCATTTTAATTATTTATCTTTATTTCAGTTATGTATTATTTCGTTTAATTATCTGCAAAAATACTCAATTTTTAATAATAAATGAAGGATGGGGAGAATATTTATGACTTTCGAACTTTTATAATAATTTCCCGGGAAAAAGTATTAAATTGCAGGAAGCAAGACGAAAAAAAGGATGGTGCAAGGTCTAAGATTAATGAAAATAAAAGCTATTAATGGCTAAATAATATTCCTATTTGCAAACAAGGGTTATAGAGGGTCTTTTTTGTTTTTTAAAGCCAAATAAGCAATTAGCTTGTAAAGTGAATGCTATTTTCGGACTGATAGCATAATCTACGCTTACAAGCGGGGAGAGGGTAAAGACGGGAATTTTATATAAGGATGCATCTATTAATGTATTATCCGATTGCTTGTTGATATGCAAGTTTTTAATGCTGCCGCTTCCCATACTTACCAGGCAGGAATAGCGAAATTTGTTTTTCTTTGTATTCATTCCTATCAAAGGACCTCCATAACCTATTTGCAGGTAGGAACTTTTAGCGTCTTGGGTTGAGTAGTTCATTTTTTGTGTGCCTTCGTAGTCCTATTTTTTTTATTTTTTTCTTTCCCGAAGTGGAAAAATGCAGGAAAATACGCTTAAAACCAGCCATTTTTAGCTTGAAAACCGGCTTTCTTAAAACAGCAAGCCTGCGGATAAAATCCGCAATTCTGCAGACGAGCATCCGCAAGCCTGCCGTTGAGCATCCGCAAGCCTGCGGATTAATTCCGCAGGGCTACCGGATGCTAATAGGGTACGCATCCTATTTATTTTAAAGCTAATATACAATATATCAATGTGATACAAATCTACTTTTAAAAAGGGTGTGCACCCTTTTTAAATATGCATGGGTTTGGGTATGCTAATTTTAACTCTTTACGTTTGCAGTAATCTGTGGCCGAAAATAATCCGTTTATAAGGACTTTAAAATCAATATATATCGACATGCTCTACCTCAACGTGTCGAACTGAAAAGTTCAACGCATGGATCCGAACACCTGGTACACATACCCCTACAATACCACAAAAAAAGCTGCCTGCATTAGCGGGCAGCTTAGTAATTTTAGGTAAAAACAATCTTTATAAGATATGATAATCTTTGATGATTTGGCCACCTATGGTAATGGCTTTAAGATTATCAGGGATGAGGTTATGGTGGCGGGCAGGTAATGATTTTTCGAGCCCTTTACGCATAAATTCTTCCTGGATAATGGGTTTGTATTTTAGGAAACCTCCCAGTACAATCATATTAAATAATTTGGCAATACCGAGTTCAGTGGCTTTGTCGGTAGCGGCAATTTGATAGATATTGATGTCTTTACGTTCCGGATGACGGGTGATGCCGTTGGGGTCGTAGATTAACATGCCGCCGGGTTTCACTGCTTTTTCAAATTTATCGAGTGATTGTTGGTTGAGTATGATGGCTGTATCAAAAACGGAAAGCACCGGCGAGCTGATACGTTCGTCGCTGATGATAACCGTTACGTTTGATGTACCGCCACGCATTTCAGGTCCATAGCTGGGCATCCAACTTACTTCTTTATTTTGCATAATGCCGGAATAAGCAAGTATTTTGCCCATAGAGAGCACTCCTTGTCCACCAAAACCGGCAATGATTATTTCTTCAGTCATTTTTTTATATTTTTAAAATTTAGACATTCCGTTAATTATTACTTTGACACTTTTATATCACCAAGGGGGTAGAAGGGTAACATATTGTCTTCTAACCATTGGTTGGAAGCAGTAGGTGTCATTTTCCATCCCGAGTTGCAGTTGGAAACGATTTCGACAAAGGAAACGCCTTTGTTCTCTTTTTGGTTTTCAAAAGCTTGACGGATGGCTCGTTTGCATTTACGCACCAAAGCAGGTGTATAAACCGCTTGACGGGTAACGTAGCATGTGCCGGGTAATTGTGCCAGAAGTTCAGTGATTTTCAGCGGATTTCCCATTGATTGTACTTCTCTTCCGTAAGGGGAAGTCGAAGTTTTCATATCTTCGAGGGTGGTGGGGGCCATTTGTCCGCCGGTCATACCGTAGATACCGTTATTGATAAATATCATAGTGATATTTTCACCGCGGTTGCAGGCATGAATGGTTTCGCCGGTACCGATAGCGGCCAAGTCGCCGTCGCCTTGATAGGAAAAGACAAAGAAGTCCGGTTTTAAACGTTTAACGGCAGTAGCTAAAGCGGGAGCCCGTCCGTGAGCAGCTTCTTGCATGTCTACTTCAAAATAATTGTATGCCAATACTGAGCATCCTACGGGTGCAATGCCGATGGTTTTTTCTTGAATGCCCATTTCTTCAATTACTTCGGCTACTAAACGATGCGCTGTTCCGTGTCCGCAGCCCGGACAATAGTGCATAATATTCTCGGTCAGAACAGGGGTTCTTCTATAAACTAAGTTTTCGGGTTTTATTATATCTTCTCTATTCATGATTAACCTCCGATTATTTTTGTTTCTAATGCGTGTAATACTTCTTGGGGCGTAGGGATGATGCCTCCGAAACGTCCGTAATGTTCCACTTTAATTTTGTGTTTGGTAGCTAATAAGACATCTTCTACCATTTGACCGGCACTCATTTCAACGGATAACATTCCTTTTACTTTATCTGCCATTTCATTTAATATTTTGCTTGGGAAGGGCCATAAGGTAATGGGACGTACTAATCCGACTTTAATGCCTTTTTCTCTTCCTAATTGAATGGCTTTTTGGCAAATACGTGCCGATGAGCCGTAAGCTACAAACAGGTATTCTGCATCTTCGCAATTAATCAATTCATAGCGTACTTCTTTGGCTTCACATTCTCTGTATTTCTTTTGAATACGGATGTTTACTTGTTCTTGTTTGGAGGAATCCAATTCCAAGGAAGTAACAATAACGTGAGGTGTATTCGGATTTTTTCCCGTGGTAGCCCATGGGAAAGATTTTTTAATGTATTCATCTGTCCATCGTGGTTTATAATCGTCAATTTGAACTTTTTCCATCACTTGACCAATCACGCCGTCGGAAAGTATCATAGCAGGATTACGGTATTTAAATGCCAGTTCGAAAGCCAATGCAACAAAATCGTACATTTCCTGTACTGATGCGGGTGCCAGCGTTATTAAACGATAATCACCGTGACCGCCGCCTTTGGTAGTTTGGAAATAGTCGGCCTGGGAAGGTTGGATAGTTCCTAATCCGGGACCCCCGCGAACGACATTAACAACTAAACAAGGAAGTTCGGCTCCTGCTATATAGGATAAACCTTCCTGCATTAAACTGATCCCCGGGCTGGAAGAAGTTGTCATTGCTCTTTTTCCGCAAGCGGCGCCACCGTAAACCATGTTGATAGAGGCAACTTCACTTTCTGCTTGTAGGACAACCATACCTGTTTTTTTATAAGGCTCTTCGGCCATAAGATGTTCTAAAATCTCCGATTGAGGGGTTATGGGATATCCGAAATAACCGTCGACACCGTAACGGATAGCGGCTTCGGCTATGGCCTCATTCCCTTTCATTAATCTTAATTCCTTCATATTATTTTTTTTACTTTGTTAATACTAGATTTATTTTGCCCTGTAGACAGTAATTACACCGTCGGGGCATACAATTGCACAATTCGCACATCCGATACAGTTGTCGTTTTGCACTTCCAAATAATTGTAGCCTTTTTTATTTACTTTTTTTGCCAAGGCAATGACTTTGTTCGGACATGCAGGTATGCAAACACCGCAACCTTTACATCTCTCAATATCAATTACTATTGCTCCTTTTGCCATTATGATTTTTTTTTAATTATTATGTATATTAATTTTATCTTCTATAATTATCTTTTTTCTTTGTCGGAGTTGTATTCCCACGTTGGGCTGCCTGTTGGGCTTTCATCATGTCTTCCATGCGTTGTTGCCATTTCGATTTCTTTATAGGTTTTGCTTTGGTAGCCAATACTTTTTTGCGAAGTTTTTCTTCATTAATAGATACTCTAAATGCTGCCATTTGAATGAAAGTAATGATGTTGACCAAGAAATAATAATAACTTAATCCGGATGAGTAGTTGTTGAAGATTCCCAAAAACATAATGGGCATGAGATACATCATCCATTTCATCATTTTCATTTGTTGTTCGTTGCCTCCCGGACTCATCATCTTATTATTAATGATAGTATATATTAAGGTAGCAGCTGTCATTAATAAGGTAAATAAACTCACGTGGTCGCCATAGAAGGGAATGTTAAAAGGTAAATTAAGTACCGAGTCGTAGGTAGAAAGGTCATCAGCCCATAAAAAGGGTTGCTGACGTAATTCGTAGGCAGAGGGAAAGAAGCGGAACAACGCAATTAATATAGGCATTTGCAATAACATGGGTAAACAACCGGCCATGGGTTTAATGCCTAATTGCTTATACATTGCCATGGTTGCTTGTTGTTTCTTCATGGCATCTTCTTTGTTGGGATAGCGTTTGCTGATTTCTTCCATTTCGGGTTTTACTACCCGCATTTTGGCTGTCGATTTATAGCTGGTATAGGCTAAGGGAAGCAATACAACTTTTAATATGATAGTAAGTATTAATATAATAATTCCATAATTCCAATTAAACTTTTCGAAGTATCCGAAAATAGGAATAACGGCATATTTATTTATCCAGGATATCAAGGAACCCCCTAATTGTATCTGGTCTTCGAGTTCAATTTTGTATTTTTTGAGGAGATTGTATTTGTTAGGACCGAAATAAAAGCTAAATCCAAATTCGTCTTTAGCAAAGTTAGTAACAGGGAAAGTGATATTTGTCTTTAATGTTTTGAGGGTATTTGTTTTTTCGTTATCGAAGGCATCCATGCTCACCACCATGCTTGCATTTAAAAATTCGTTATCAGCAATGATTGTTGAGGTGAAGAAATGTTGTTTGAACGAAATCCATTTTAAACTGGCAGGAAACAATACCGAATCGCTTTTGGTATCGCTTTCCTGTAAATGTTCAACGTCTTCAATGTCGCTGTAATAAATGGTGGTTGCTATTTTTTCGTTTTTATAACTTTTTTCTTGTCGTTTTAATTGCGTAACCCATCGCAAGGAAAGTTCTTTTTGTGTTTGGTTCAGGTAATTATCCATGCCTTGAAGGCGTAGTTTCACACTTGTAAGGTATTTGTTTCCTTTCAGGGTGTAGAGGTATTCAATGTAATTGTTGGTGTCGAGTACATTCTCTTCCATATTCGGATATAACCTCATGGCTATTTGAAGCGAGTCTTTGCCGGAAATTTTTAGCGATTGTGAAGCGCTTGGATAAATAGGGACAAAATAGAAATCATTTGTATTCAACTCCAAATAATTGGAGAAAAAGGAAAAGCCAAATTGATTGTTTTTGCTATTTTCATCAAAGAGAATAACCGGTTTTCCGTCGTAGGTATATACATTTTTCAGTTCTACCGATTCGATTCTACCGCCTTTTCTGCCGATGCTTAGTTTGTACAAATCGTTTTCAATAATAATGGGGTTTGTGTTCTCGGGCGTTTGTGCTGCCGAAACGAAGGCGCCATAAATACTTTTTTGTGTTTCAAAATTCGGAGTGCCTTGCAGGCTGTCTTTGAATGTTGTTGTTTCTTGAATGTCCTGTGGTTGTTTTTCGATTTCCGGTTGACTCAGGGTGGTATCGGAGGGCATGTTTTTTTGCAGCAAAGCTAAAGAATCTTGTATGCGTTGCTTTTCTTTCAATTCTTCTTTAGATGGGCTCATCCAAACGCTATATCCTACTAAGAGTCCCATTATCAATAATAAACCTATGACAGTGTTTTTATTCATGTAATATTTTCATTAAAATATAATATGTTATAGAAATTTTTTGCAAAGATACTAAATTAATGTATCTAAAAAGTCAAATTAATCTATTTTTAGCACAGCTAAGAATGCCGATTGTGGAACTTCGACATTACCAATCTGGCGCATACGTTTTTTGCCTTTCTTTTGTTTTTCCAATAATTTCCGTTTGCGAGTAATGTCCCCACCATAGCATTTAGAAGTAACATCTTTGCGGACAGCCTTAATGGTTTCCCGAGCAATGATTTTAGAACCTATGGCTGCTTGTATGGCAATATCGAATTGTTGACGGGGAATTAATTCCTTTAATTTCTCACACATTCTTCGACCGAAAGAGTAGGCATTGTCTACATATATCAAAGTCGAAAGTGCATCTACGGGATCCCCATTGAGGAGGATGTCCAATTTAGCAAGTTTAGACGGCTTGTAATCGTTGATATAATAATCGAAGGAAGCATAGCCCTTGGAGCAGCTTTTCAGTTTGTCATAGAAATCAAAAACAATTTCTCCCAATGGCAACTCAAAGGTTATTTCTATCCGATTGCTGGTGAGATATACTTGTGATTTCAATATGCCGCGTTTGTCCAGACAAAGTTTCATTATCGCCCCTATATAGTCGGTTTTTGAAATTATCTGCGCCATGATATACGGTTCTTCGATATGGTCGATATGGTTTAAGGGCGGCATGCCCGATGGATTATGTACCTCGATAATTTCATTTTTAGTGGTAAAAATTTTGTAAGACACATTGGGAACGGTAGTAATTACGTCCATGTCGAATTCTCTGTCTAAGCGTTCTTGGATAATTTCCATGTGGAGCAAACCCAAAAAACCGCAGCGGAAACCAAAGCCGAGAGCCATCGATGATTCGGGTTCAAAACTTAATGAAGCATCGTTGAGTTGCAGCTTTTCGAGAGAGGAACGCAATTCTTCATAGTCGTCGGCTTCGACGGGATATATACCGGCAAACACCATGGGTTTAACTTCTTTAAACCCTTCAATGGCTTCTGTGCAAGGTCTTTCTACATGAGTGATGGTGTCGCCGACTCTTACTTCCTTTGCTGTTTTAACGCCGGAAATGATGTAGCCTACATCGCCTGCTTTGAGCACATTGCGAGGCTCTCTGTTGAGAGCCAATATGCCAATTTCGTCAGCATGGTATTCTTTGCCCGTAGAGGCAAATTTTACAAAATCGTTTTTGTAAATTTGTCCGTTCTTAATGCGGAAATAAGCGATAATGCCTCTAAATGAATTAAAAACAGAGTCGAAGATTAAGGCTTGCAAAGGTGCATCTACATCGCCTTGGGGAGGACGTATTTTATGAATAATAGCATCGAGGATATGTTCAATCCCATAGCCCGTTTTGGCACTTACTTCCAGTATTTCTTCACGTTCACAGCCCAGTAAGTCAACAATCTGGTCTTTAACTTCTTCCGGCTGTGCGTTGGGCATATCCATTTTGTTTAAAACAGGGATGATATCCAAATTGTGTTCTATCGCCAGATAAAGATTTGAAATGGTTTGTGCTTGTATGCCCTGAGAGGCATCGACAACGAGGAGAGCCCCTTCACAGGCAGCAATAGAACGGGATACTTCATACGAGAAATCTACATGTCCCGGTGTGTCTATCAAATTGAATATATAGTTCTTGCCCTCATCTTCATATTTCATTTGTATGGCATGACTCTTTATGGTAATGCCTTTTTCACGTTCCAAATCCATGTTATCAAGAACCTGATCTTGAAAATCTCTTTCGTTAACGGTTCCGGTAAATTGTAAGAGCCTGTCGGCTAAAGTGCTTTTCCCATGGTCTATATGGGCTATGATGCAGAAATTTCGTATATGATTCATGTATTATTTTTCCTTCTGTTTGAAATGGGTATGAATGCCGGTGTAATTCTCCGGACTGATTTGTTTTAATGCTTGTTTGACGGTTTCGCTTACCTCCAAGCTGTCGATAAACTGATGTATGTGTGCTTTGTCAATGGATGTTTTGCCTCTTGTCAATGCTTTCAGCGCTTCATACGGATTGGGGTAGTTTTCCCGACGTAAAACCGTTTGTATCGCTTCGGCGACGACAGCCCAATTTTTTTCTAAATCCGCTGCTAATGCCGTCTCGTTTAATAAGAGTTTGTCTAATCCTTTCATTGTAGAGTTGATAGCTACCATACTATGGGCAACAGGCACTCCGATATTTCGTATGACGGTACTATCAGAAAGGTCGCGTTGCAAGCGGGAAACCGGCAATTTAGCGGCCATTCCTGTAAATAAAGCATTGGCAACACAAATATTCCCTTCCGAATTTTCAGAATCTATCGGATTAACTTTGTGTGGCATCGCAGAAGAACCTACTTCGCCGGCTTTGATTTTTTGTTTGAAATAATCCATTGAAATATAGGTCCACATATCGCGGTCTAGGTCCAGGATAATGGTATTGAT
>JAQVNO010000149.1 GCA_028703095.1 Bacteroidales bacterium | reverse complement strand
AAAAGTTTGTGCATCTGATTCATTTTTAAGTCTATATCCCTCTACCCTATGTCCGAAGATTTCATGAAAGAAAACGCCCGAAGAATTGTTTGATAAAATAGCAGGACCCGTATACGCATCTACTACAGGAGCTGCACGCAATGCATGTAACTTCTTAATCATATTTTGCACATCTTCCATAATTTTTACATCAGAAGGAAGTCCCGCAGGTAAATGAGCAAAATAACTAATATACATGGGTAATAACATCCCGTCATCAGCCTGTGTTTTTCCGGAAACATACAAACGTGTTGATGTATAATTTTGAACAACAGCCGTTCCCTCATTATTGACAAAATATTTACGATTGATTACAAATGAAAATCGCGCATTTCCGTGATTGATATTTTTCTCTTGTAAAAACAACCGACTGTAGGATTTTACTTTTGGTTCCCATTCTTGTTTGAGGGTATTCCAATCAGCAATTTCGATGGGTTTTTCATAATACGTTGATACAGGAGCATCCGAATAATTTGGCGATTTATCCTCTTTATCAACCAATAAAGATTTACTGGTTTTTAAAAATTCATACTTCTTAACTGCTGATCTATATAGTTTTTCGGTTTCTAACCATAACATTTGTTGAATAGATTTAGAAGTATTATCAAGAGAGATGCTTACTAAAGAATAATCGGCATCATCATAATCATAATCGTCCGTTCGATTCTCCACAAAATTATCCAATTGTTTATCCCCTACTCTAATTTGGATTGTTAAAAGTCTTCTTTTGCTGATATCCGAATTCATCAATGCACCAAAATCGGCAGAAATTTCCAGGTTTTGTTCCTCCTCCAGGCGATAACTTAATACATAAACCGGCACCTTTTCCTTCGATAAATACTGCATGTTCCGATTTAACTCAGTTTGCATAATTTGCAGCAAAATATCCTCTTTCATTGTACTTTGACCATGTATGTTTACCGTAAAACATACCAAAAGTGTTAAAACAATTTTTTTCATGATTAATTTTTTAATTAGGTTTTTATTGATATTTATATGAACTATTATTTTCTTCATTATAAGTTTGTATATGACTGCAAAATTAAACAATTAATACAAAAAAACAAATTAAAATAAAAAAAAAGGTTAACTCTTTTTTTGAGGTGCTATTATTTTTTGTACTACTTTTACAGCAAAAAAAAGTGATAGAAAGCTGGTACAAAAACGCAAAGAGCGTCCGAGTGTTGTCGCTTTATTAGAAACAATATCTCGAATGTTAGTACCGGAGTATATAGTAGGATATTTTGATATATACGAAGCAAAAGAGTCAAAAACAAGTTGATTCATTGATTTATATGAGAAAGAGGGGCAAATACCCAAAGAATTGGAAAAACATACAGATGTGGTTTTCGATGGCTATTGTAATCCGATAGAGATAGTAAGTTACAGTTTTGTATGCAAACCTATTTATTTAAAATATATGGGCGAAGATATAAACAAACAGGCATGGATGAGCATTACAGCAATGTATATAACCTAACTCTTAAAGAAGTAAAAATAGTTCCCGAATTGGTTTTTTTTAAGAAGAAAGATTAAACAAGAACCTGTTAAAATATCAACAGTAGATAGAATATTGATTATTCCGGAGCAAATTGACCCCTCCTTTCCTTCGCTATTCCCGATTTCCCATAGTCATTTCCCCACTCTTATTTTTTCGTTCCGAAAAAAACTCTCGGCACAGGGCACACGGCACTCGCTACTTTTTTACCACAGAGAACGCAGAGAATTTCCGCTCACAAATTACTACAAAATAACAGATTCAAATTCACCATACCTAAACACATGCATTTTTTAATAGGGTGCGCACCCTTTTTAAAAGTATATTTTTAACGCATTGATATATAGTATAATGTCTTCAAAATAAATAGGGTACGCACCCTATTTGCATCCGGTAGCCCTGCGGAATTAATCCGCAGGCTTGCTGTTGCTCAACGGCAGGCTTGCGGATGCTCGTCTGCAGGCTTGCGGATTTCAACGGCAAGCCTGCCGTTTTATAAAAGCCGATTTTCGCTTGTTTTTCGAGGCTTTTAGGCGTATATTCCATGCATTAATCCACCTCGGGAAAGAAAAAAATAAAAAAAATAGGACAATAACCTTAACAAAAAAACATCGTAAAATAAACGTTAAAATCTGTCAAAATATGAAAAAATCAGGAAGAAAGGTTACATCAGTTTTTAAGATAAAAGTTGTGTTAGAATTATTAAAAGAGCGTAACACTTTAAGTGAAATAGCTCAGAAGAATGAAATCCATCCAACAATAATAAGTAAATGGAAAACTGAGTTTTTAGAAAAGGCTTCCATCGTTTTTAAAAACAGAAAAAGAAAAAACAAAAGAATTATTCAACCCTGAAGAACTATTCAAGAAGGTCGGAAAAATGAAGGTAGAAAATGGTAATATCAATCGCTATTTTTCATAGCACCTCAAAAAAAGATTTAACCTAAAAAAATAATTATTGTCCTATATAAATTCCTATATTGTTACAGATTCTTCGTTACGCTCAGAATGACGTTGACATGAAGTGAAAAGAGGGGGTATAAAAAATTCTCTTGTTGAAATTTATTTTCCCAAAGAAAACAAATAAAGGTTTTTTTTTATTATCTTTGCAAAATCATTAAGTAAGAAGAATCATATATTTTATGTTATCGCAAGAAATAAAATATAATTAATTGTCAATCTATTTATTAATTTAAAAAAAAAAATAAAATGGGAAAACAAGGTATTAAAATTTCTGCAGTAAATGTAGATGAGTTATTAAAAATGTTAAATGCAGCCCTCTCGGAAGAATGGCTTGCGTATTATCAATACTGGATAGGAGCCCGCTTAATGGAAGGTCCTATGCGCAGTGAAGTTGAGCCTGAATTACTTTTACATGCCGATCAAGAGTTAGCGCATGCAGTTTTAGTAGTAAACAGAATTATACAATTGGGCGGAACTCCGGTTATCAATCCAGCACAATGGACGAAACATGCACGCTGTGCCTATGATGAGCCTGCAGATCCTTACATTGAAACTATCTTAGAGCAAAATCTAAATGGAGAACGATGTGCTATTCAACGCTATCAAGAAATTGCCGATTTTACCGCAGGCAAAGACCACGCAACACATCAAATGGCCGTTCAAATTTTAAATGAAGAATTGGAGCACGAAAACGACATCGAAGATTGGTTGACAGACATTGCTCGCATGAAAGAAGAATGGAAAAAAATCAAAATATAAATGATTTAAAATAATAACACATGGAAGAAGAAAAAACAATAGCTATGCCTTGCATAGGCGAAAAAGCACCTGAATTTAAAGCAGTAACAACACAAGGCGAAATTAATTTCCCCTCAGATTATAAAGGAAGCTGGGTCATATTATTTAGTCATCCTGCCGATTTTACGCCTGTTTGTACCTCTGAGTTTATGACCTTTGCCACCATGGAAAAACAATTCAATGAAGCGAATTGTAAATTTGTAGGGCTTTCTGTTGATGGCTTATACAGCCACATAGCATGGCTGCGTACCATCAAAGATAAAATCAGATACAAAGGCATGAAAAATGTAGAAGTTACCTTTCCATTGATAGAAGACATCACGATGGAAGTAGCACAAAAATACGGTATGATGATGCCCGGGGAAAGCAATACAAAAGCCGTTCGCGCTGTCTTTTTTATTGACCCTAAAGGAATTATCAGAACTATCATTTATTATCCGCTAAGTTTGGGGCGTAATTTTGATGAATTGTATCGCGTAATAATCGCTTTACAAACTGCCGATGAATTCAATGTGGCAACTCCTGCCGACTGGCGTCCGGGCGATGAAGTTATCATCCCTACAGCAGGTTCTTGTGGTGTAGCCAAGGAAAGAATGGAAACTAAAGATGAAAACACTAAGTGTTACGATTGGTTTTTCTGTACAAAGAAAATCGACAAAGACACTGTTTTAAAGAAAATTCTAAAAAAATAAAAAATAAGCAAAAGCGTGTATGATTTTTGAATACAATACATACACGCTTTTTTTTATGTAATAACACTTTTAAATTACATGTTATGAAAATTGGTATAATCATTTGCGGCAGATATAAAAATTGTGCCGGAGGTAAATGCTTCAGAGCCTTAGCAAACAGAGAAGGAGCTTTTGATAGATATGCTAAAAATGAAATAGTTGATATCGCAGGATATACTAGCTGTGGCAGTTGTCCGGGTGGAAATATCGAATATGCTCCCGAAGAAATGATTAAAAATGGCGTAGAAATCATTCATTTAGCTACAGGTCTTGTCGTTGGCTACCCGCCCTGCCCTAACATTGCGCATTTTAAAA
>JAQVNO010000043.1 GCA_028703095.1 Bacteroidales bacterium | reverse complement strand
CGGTCTAGGTCCAGGATAATGGTATTGATGCGTTTCAAGGCATCGAAATAAGCCGCCATGTTATCGTAATGTTCAATTTGAGTCGTTGTTTGTAAACGCTTTAATCCCAATTTTTTAGATAGAAAGTCATTGCTGAATGTTATCCAGTCAACAGCAGGATAGGCAATGTGATGAGCGTTGAAATTGCCGGTAGCACCTCCGAATTTTCCGCAAAAAGGAATGGTATTCAATAATTCCAATTGATTGTTGAGTCTTTCAACGAAGACGTATATTTCTTTTCCTAAGAGGGTAGGAGAAGCCGCTTGACCGTGTGTGCGTGCTAACATAGGAATGTCTTTCCATATACCAGAAAGATTTTCTAATTTGTTGCGAAGAGCTCTGATTGTGTTAAGGAGAATTTCTTTATGAAATTCTTGCATTAAGCATGGAATAGCCGTGTTGTTAATGTCTTGAGACGTCAATCCAAAATGAATAAATTCTTTGTAATCGGATAAATGAATGCTTTCAAAAACTTCTCTCAGATAATATTCTACTGCTTTGACATCATGATTGGTTGTTTTCTCAATTTCTTTGATTCGCAGTGCTTGGGTATACGAAAAGTTTTTGTAGATATTTCTAAGTGTGTCAAAACAATTTTTATCTATGTTTTTTAACTCAGCCAGAGGGATTTCGCATAAAGCAATAAAGTATTCTATTTCGATATATACCCTTGTGCGGATATAAGCGTATTCCGAAAAGTAGTCGGAAAGTGCGTTAACCTGGGAATAATAACGTCCGTCTAAAGGAGAAATAGCTGTTAATGTGTTCAATTCCATATCGGATGTTTTTTTGCAAAGATAATAAAATAATGCTTTGTGTTCGATACATTAATGTATTTTTTATAATTATTCAATGATACCTTGTCTTTTTTCAATTTTATGTTTTATTAATGGAATTTGTCATTGATAGTAAGTCAAATAGCATTTAATCAAGGTATTATCTTACATTCGCGAAGGATAGTTTTAGAGCATAGAAACGGCAAGATATTATCCGAAATTAAATGTAATATGCAGAAAAACAAATATAAGTTTTCTTATTTCAACAAAAATACCGATGTATTGTTTTTTTTATACTTTTGCAGCGGTTCTAATAAAAACGTTAAAAAAATACGATATGAAGTTTAAAATTGTTGTGTTGGCAAAACAAGTTCCTGATACCAGAAACGTCGGGAAAGATGCTATGAAAGAAGATGGTACAGTAAATAGGGGTGCTTTGCCGGCTATTTATAATCCTGATGATCTTAACGCATTGGAAGTAGCATTGCAAATAAAAGAAAAGAGAAATAACACTGAAATTATTGTAGTTAGCATGGGACCTCCTCGTGCAGCATCCATTATCAGAGAATCCATATTCAGAGGAGCTGACAAAGGATACTTATTGACGGATAGAAAATTTGCCGGTTCTGATACCCTGGCAACGTCTTATGCATTGAGTAAAGCCATAGAGAAGATAAATCCCGATTTGATAGTATGTGGTTTGCAGGCTATTGATGGTGATACCGCCCAGGTTGGTCCTCAGATTGCTGAGAAATTGCACATGCCACAAGTAACCTATGTAGAGAAAATAGAGTCTATTGATGATAAAAAAATGGTGTTGACACGCCGTTTAGAAAGAGGTGTAGAAACGGTAACACTTCCTTTTCCTGCTTTATTAACGGTACATGGTTCCGCTTGTGCTTGCCGTCCTATTAATGCTAAACGTATGTTGAAATATAAACATGCTCATACGACGAGTGAATTGCAGGAGCAGAATCGTGATTATACGGATATTTTTAAAGAACATCCTTACTTGCATATCGAAGAATGGAATGCGGAAAATGTGGGTGCCGAAGAAGCTAAACTCGGATTGTCAGGTTCGCCTACTAAAGTGAAAGAAATAGAAAGTGTAGTGCTTACGCAAAAAGAATCCAAACGCTTTACGGAAAAAGACCAAGACGTCGATCAATTAATGAAAGAATTATTAGAAACAAGAGTAATCGGATAAAAGTATGAAAAATATATTTGTTTATTGTGAAGTAACAGAAGAGCATCGCATTGCGGATGTGTCTTTGGAATTACTGTCTAAAGGGAGAAAATTAGCGGATGAACTGGGTGTAGATTTGGAAGCAGTCGTCTTAGGAGTAAAACTGGAGAAAGCCCTGGAACAATTACGTTTTTTTGGTATATCGGTAATACATCTTGCCGACCATGAAAAGTTGTTCCCCTACAGAACGCTTATGCATGCGAAATTAGTAAAAACACTCTTTGAGAAAGAGCAGCCTGAGATAGCTTTATTTGGTGCAACATCCGTAGGAAGAGATTTGGCTCCCCGCATAGCATCTGCTTTGCGTTGCGGATTAACAGCCGATTGTACCGGTTTAGTCATCGGAGATCATACCGATGAACGTAAAAAAATGAATTATAAAAATTTATTATACCAAATACGTCCTGCTTTTGGAGGGAATATCATTGCAACGATTATTAATCCTGAAACGCGCCCACAAATGGCTACCGTCCGCGAAGGAGTGATGAAATTGGAACCCCAAACGCTGAAGAATGCTCCTGTAGTAAAAGAAATAGATTTACAATTAATACGTCCTGAGGATGAAATAATCACTATTGTTCATCGTCATATAGAACCTCCAAAAGTAAATTTAAAAGGAGCGCAGATATTGATAGCCGGTGGGTATGGCATGGGGAGCAAAGAGAACTTTGCTATCCTTTATGAACTGGCAGAGTTGTTGGGAGCTGAGGTAGGAGGAACGCGTGCAGCGGTAGATGCAGGTTTTTGCGGACATGAACGTCAAATAGGGCAAACGGGGGTTACGGTACGTCCTAAATTGTACATAGCTTGTGGTATTTCCGGAGCCGTACAACACCGAGCAGGAATGGATCAGTCAGCAAAAATAATAAGTATCAATACCTCACATCAAGCACCTATCAATGCCATTGCCGATTATGTCGTCATTGGTGATGTGATGAAGGTTATCCCTAAAATGATACAATCTTATAAAAAACAGATTAACTAATTTAAGAATAGAAACTAAATACGATATAGAATGGAAAACTTTTTTTTAGATAATGAACATTTGAAATTTCATTTATCTCACCCTCTTTTGAAGAGCATCGTGAAAATGAAGGAAAAGGATTATACGGAATCCAAACAATACGATTACGCTCCCTTTGATTTTGAAGATGCCATGGATTCTTATGAAAAAGTATTGGAAGTGTTGGGCGAAATTTGTGGAGAAGTCATTGCTCCTAATGCAGAGGAAGTAGATAAAGAAGGCGTTACTTTGTCAAACAATGTAGTTTCTTATGCGAAAGGAACGCAACAAAATCATGAGGTACTCAAAGGAGCAGGCATGTATGGTTTATCGCTTCCCCGAAAATATGATGGCTTGAATTTTCCGATGACACTCACCATAATGGTTGCTGAAATGATAGCAAGGGCAGATGCCAGTTTCTCCAATATATGGAGTCTTCAGGATTGCGCCGAGACCATTCATGAGTTTGCTTCCGAAGAATTAAAAAATAAATATTTACCTCTCATTCATAAAGGTTATACTTGTTCCATGGTGTTGACCGAACCCGATGCAGGTTCCGATTTGCAGGCAGTAATGTTAAAAGCGCATTACGATGATGCTTCTAAATGCTGGCGACTCAACGGAGTTAAACGGTTTATTACCAATGGCGATGCTGATATTCAATTGGTGTTGGCACGTTCGGAAGAAGACACTACCGATGCAAGAGGACTTTCGTGTTTTTTATATGACCGTTTAGACAATGCCGTCATCGTTAGACGTGTAGAAAATAAATTGGGTATCAAAGGAGCTCCTACTTGTGAATTAGTATATAAAAATGCACCTGCACAACTCATTGGAGATGCACGCATGGGATTAATTAAATATGTTATGTCCCTGATGAATGCTGCACGATTGGGAATAGGTGCCCAATCGGTAGGATTGGCAGAAGCTGCTTACCGTGTAGCCTATAAATATGCCAATGAACGAGAACAGTTTGGAAAGAAAATCAATGAATTCGCTCCTGTATATGAGATGTTGGCAAGTATGCGTGCGAAAATTGACGGAATACGCTCTTTGTTGTATGAAACGGCACGCTATGTAGATATGTATAAACTCTATACTTCTGAAAGTAAAACCAGAAGCCTGAATAATGAAGAAAGAGACGAAATGAAGTATTATCAACGCCTTGCTGATATTTATACTCCGCTGTTGAAATTATTCGCCAGTGAATATTGCAATCAGGTAACCTATGATGCCATTCAGATTCATGGAGGAACGGGATATATGAAAGATTTTCCGGTAGAAAGATTGTATCGGGATGCCCGTATTACCAATATCTACGAAGGGACTTCTCAACTGCAAGTTGTTGCCGCTATTCGTGGCATCAGCAGCGGTGCTTATTTGAAACGTGTTAAAGAATACGAAAATATGACTCTCAAACCGGAATTACAGCCTTTGAAAAATATTTTGTTGGATATGACTGCCCGTTTCGAGAATGTTATAGATATTTTGAAAGAGCGGAATCATCCTGAAATATTCGATTTCCAATCACGACGTCTTGTTGAAATGATGGGAAATATTATTATAGGCTACCTCTTGTTACAAGATAGTAACCGGAATGATAACTATGAATATACAGCAAGAGTATTTATTCGTATGGGCAATGCTCAAAATCATGAAAGGGAAAATTATATTATAGATTTTACCGTTAATGATTTGGCTGCTTTTCAGACGAATAAATAATTTCTAATTCTAATGATACGAAAAGTATGGGATTTCGGAAGTTAACGGAGTCCCATTTTTTTATATTTCTTTAAAAAGAGCAGGTAATAATTTCTCGATTTTAGAAATTCGAATAATATCGATGCCGGTACTGTTTAACTCTTTCGGATTGTAGGAGGAAATGAATATGCGTTTATATCCTAATTTTTTAGCTTCGTTGATACGTTGTTCCACACGACTTACCGGGCGTATTTCACCCGATAAACCGACTTCGCCGGCAAAGCAGGTTTTAGAATCTATGGAAATATCGAATAAAGAGGACATCACGGAGGTAACAATGGCTAAATCGGCAGCAGGGTCATCAATGTGAATGCCGCCGGTAATATTTAGAAATACATCTTTTGCATTTAGTTTTAATCCGCATTTTTTTTCTAAAACCGCCAGTAACATGCTCAGCCGACGCAAGTCGAAACCGGTAGAAGAACGTTGGGGATTTCCGTAAACGGCAGGACTTACCAAAGATTGGGTTTCAATTAGAAAAGGCCGTAAGCCTTCGATAGTGGCAGCGATGGCAATGCCATTGACTTCATCGGAATGTTGAGAGATAAGGATTTCAGATGGATTAGGTACTTCACGCAATCCGCTTTGTTGCATTTCAAAAATGCCTATTTCGGAAACGGAACCGAATCTGTTTTTGATGGCACGCACAATACGATACCCGTAATTCCGGTCGCCTTCAAATTGTAAAACAACATCAACCATATGTTCCAATACTTTAGGACCGGCTAAGGTGCCGTCTTTGGTAATGTGACCTATGAGAAATACCGGAGTGGAGGTGCTTTTGGCAAAACGCTGCAATTCGGCTGTGGTTTCCCGTATTTGTGAAATGCTTCCCGCCGATGATTCTATGGTGTTGGTTTGCAAGGTTTGTATAGAATCGATAATAATCAGATGCGGATGGAGGCTGTCAATGTGCTGAAAGATGTTTTGGGTGTTGGTTTCGTTGACGATGTAACAATTGTTGTTTTTTTGTTTCAGACGCTCGGCACGCATTTTTAATTGTATTTCACTCTCTTCACCGGACACATATAAAATAGTCATGGAAGGAGGTAAGGATAATGCCAATTGTAATAAGAGAGTTGATTTTCCAATTCCGGGTTCTCCTCCTAAAAGTACGATAGAGCCCGGAACAATACCGCCACCTAAAACTCTGTTTATTTCTTCTATGCCTGAATGCAGGCGTTGCAGAGAAAGAGTATTATCAATTTCCGAAATGCGTATCGGTTGACTTTGTGTGAGCAGTGATTGTTTTTTGCTACCGGTTGCCGATTGAACAACTTCTTCCACGTAGGTGTTCCATTCCCCGCAGTTATGACATTTACCTATCCAAGTGGCTGATTGCGTGCCACAATTCTGACAATAAAAAATGGTTTTTGCTTTTGCCATACTATACTTTTATTTGATGATTTGTTTTTTTTGCTTTTGCAAAAGTAAGAAAAATTACTGTATCGCTATGCAGAAAATAAAAAAGAAGTGATATTTATCACTTCTTTTTACTATAAATATTTCTTTTATATTTATTCTTTATCCATTAATGATTTGTCGAATAAAGCCATACAATCTTTCATGTTTTTATAATTGTCTAAGATAGATTGGAATGTATCTTCCTCTTCTTCTTGTTCTTTGATGTACCATTGTAGAAAGATTTGTGCGCCATAATCTTTTTCGCTCATGGCTACTTCATAGATTTTTTTGATACATGCAGTAACATATTTTTCGTGTTCCATTGCTTGCTCAAATACGTCAAGTAAATTTTTAAAAGTGTTAGCTACCTCGGGAAGCGGGGCTAACGTAGCATGTCCACCACGATAGTTGACGTATTTCAATATTTTTTCAGCATGTTCTCTTTCTTCGTTGGTATGTCGGTAAAGAAAAGCAGCAGCACCGGGATAAGCATTTGCTTCACACCAAGAAGCCATTGCCAAATAGATGCGGGAAGCATGTTCTTCTTCCATAATTTGCACGTTAAGTGCCTTTTCCATTTTTTTTGATATCATATTCGTATTTTTTAATAATTAATAGTTGAGTTCAATCTTTAATTTATAACAAGTTTCGGTTTATATTGTTTACATAAGAGGTAAAAAAAATCAGAAACAAGCCTACAATAAATTATAGTGTTTTAAGTAATTTGGACAACTTATTATTTTATTCCGGGAAAGGATTCGACAAATCTGATTTTAATATCGGGGAATGAAGTTACGTATTGTATGGTGAAATCGGGAAAACTTTCCACAAATTGCCATTCACCGCAATCGTCCGGAAAACTGGTTACGATTTTAATATCTATATCCGGAAAACTTTCTACTACTTGCACTTTTATATCCGGAAATGATTCTACAATTTTAACTTTACCATGCAAGGGAATGCCGTTAAAAGTGCATTTTTCTTTGTTCAATCCTTTATCATCAATAGGTTTACCGGATGTGTTTATAAAAAAGAAAGTGGCAGATAGTAGTAGTGTCAGTAAGATTGTTTTGTATTTCATAGCTTTATTTAATAATTATTTTATTGTTGTTAAAACGGTAGAAAAGGGAAGCAGTTAGATTAATGTCAAGGCAATTGAAATAGTTAAAGGAGTCTTTTAATCGTCCTCCTTTAGAACTTAATCCGGCTGAATAGCTGTTTTGCAAGCTAATGTAGAAATTCTTATAAACAGGGAATTCGAGGCCTAAGCTAAGTTTAGCACCGACATATAATCCTTTAATATCTCCGTTGTTACTTTCTTTTTCCACTTCGGTTCTTTTTTCGTCAATGAGTCGAATGCCATGTGCATTGGAATAAATTATGTATTCAACGACAGGTCCTCCACTGAAAATAAGACGTATCGGATCACCGATGACAAGTTCAGGAAAAACATACCATTGCAAAATGTGAATATCGTAGTTCATGCCGGTGGGTATGGTGTCACCGTTTTTAAGGTCGTTGTAATAGAAATAAGCGGATTGGCGTTTCCATTCCAATTGTGTGCCTACACGCATATTTTCTTTTTTTACCGGAATATCCATTTTATACGATAGATTTACCAAATAAGAATCCTTGGGGCGGAACACATAATAATATTGTGATTTAGAAATACTCGTATAATATATAGATTGATTGTACCCACCACCTGCTCCGATGTGATGCTGAGCTAAGCCGGATATAGTTATAAAAAGACAAGAAACGAAAAATACGCTTATTCTTCCCATGAATCTTCTTTAAGGTTTAATTGTTGAGTATAGAAACGGGATAAGATAAAAAAGAAGTCGGATAAACGGTTAATGTACTGTAATATCAGTTTATTAACTGCTTGTTTCTGATGAAGGGAGATAATACGTCTTTCGGCTCTTCGGCACACACAGCGAACGATGTGGCATTGCGACAAAATCGGATGACCTCCGGGAATCAGAAAGGCTTTGAATTCACCCAAAAGCTCTTCCATTGCGTCAATTTCATCTTCAAGGAATTGTATGCTTTTAGCATGCATTTCCGGCAATAAAATGGAGCATGGTTTTTCAGGGTCGATAGCCAAACGTGTTTGAACGACGAACAATGTTTTTTGAATCTCGAACAAATTCGATTTGTTTTTTTCGTCATCAATCATATCGCGTAAGCAACCTATGTGTGCATTTAATTCATCTACGGTACCGTAGGCTTCAACGCGAATGTGATTTTTCGGAACTTCAGTGTTGTTAATCAAGGTGGTTGTTCCTGTGTCACCTTTTTTTGTGTATATTTTCATAATTTTATTAGGGTATATCATCCGGTTTTGCAAAGTCCGGATTGGTTAAAAATTCTGTATCCGTTAGTGTTAATAAGAAAGCTTTCAATTGTCGTTTTTCTTTGGGTGTTAATAGAGCCCCTCCATCGGAGATTTTGTGCATCAAGGGATGGATGTAAGGGGAAACATGCAAGCCCTCACTGTAAAAATCTATTACTTCATCCAGGCTGAGAAAACGTCCGTCATGCATATAAGGAGCTGTGAATTCGATATTTCGTAAGCTAGGGGCTTTGTAAGCACCTATATCAGATTGATTTCCGGATACGGAGTAGCGGTCTCTCGGGTCATTGAAAACACTATCTAATCCATTGTTATAAAATTGATTGGTTGTCATCAGCAGGTTGCCGTCGCTGCCATGACAATGAAAACAATCCGCACCTTCTTCAGTAGTAAACAATACAAAGCCGGCAAGTTCATCGGAAGAAAGATCTTCTATCCCTCGAATATAGCGGTCGAATTTGGAATTGCCTGAAATCAATGTTCGTATAAATTGAGCAATGGCTTTTTCAATGCGTTCAATGGTAACTTCTTCCGTTCCGAAGGCAGCCTTGAACATAGGCGGATAGATGCTGATGTTTTTAATGGTAGTAACAGCACGTTCAATGCTGCTGTTCATTTCATGTTCTACGGTGATTCCCATGGAAACGATATTTTCAATATTTCTTCTTTTCGGATTGGAATTTTGTGTGTATATCATCCCATTCCAAAAATAGCCATTATTGTTGAATACAAGATTGCATAAAGGCAGCATACTGTGTGGGGTAGGTTTTCCGTTGATGCCATGGGTTTTGCCGTTTATGTATTTCGGGTGGTTGAGTCCGCATTCGAAGCCTTGTGTTTGAATATGGCAGGTAGCACAACTCATCAAAGAATCGGGATTATCTCCGTTATAACCGCGTAAACGACCGTCGTAAAATAAGTATCGTCCTAATTTTACCCCTTCGACTGTCATCGGATTGTCATCGGGAATATTGAGAATGGTAGGAAAATATTTGGGAATTTTTAGGGTGTAGGGTGTTGCTTTGAAAGGCTCGTCTGATGGTTTGGGTGGATTGCAGGAATTGAGAAATAATATGCTTGTTAATAAAGCATATACAATATAATAACTTTTATGATGTAAAAGCGATTTAGACTTCATTAGTTAATAAATTCCTCATATAGAAACGAGAAAAAAAGAAGAATATTATTTTAATAAAATAATTGATTTAATCTCAAAAAGGGAAAGAATTTGATAAAATTTTAGTTTCAAATTCATTAAAAGATAAACGAATAGTTGGATTTGTATCAAAAAAATAATAATTTTTTAGATTATTATTAAATTTAATTGCCATTAATTTATCATCTTTATAAGTTATAAAATTAAACGTACTATCAGGAAAAAAATAACCGATATGATTTAAATTGCTATCCAATAATTCTATTACTGAAACTAAATGATAGTTTTTAAATTTTGTAATAGTTAAATCTCTGATGTATTGATTATTTTTTTTGCAATAATGAGGGGCATAAAATCTTAATTGTATTAAATCTCCTATTTGATTTTTAAGAATGGTAGTTGAATCTAAATTATTAAAAAACCCCATTTTTTCACTTGCTAAAATCATAGTATCTTTATCAAAATAATATTTATATATCTTTGAAGTATATGGAAATGAAATAAGTAAATTATTGTCTTTATCATATGTGAAATCAAAATAACTTGTAGAACATCCATTAGGGTATTTTTTTCCGATATCTTCGGGTGGAAATTTTACATTTAACATTTTTATTTCTTTTGTTGTTAAATCATAAAGACATAATAGTTTAGGATTAAATTTAATAAAATTTGAATCATGACTAAATGGCTTATAATTAGTGAAATTAATCAATAATTTATTGTTTATAATTAGATTATTAGAAACGGAATTCTCATTCACATAAATCATTGGAGATAAATAACCATTATAAATATAGGGTACGCTATCTAAAAGATACCAATTTACAACTTTCCCATTTCGATTTACCAATACAAAATCATATAATATATTGATATTGTGTTGATATTCATAATCTTTAATTTTTTTTCTATTATAAAAAATAAAAATTGAATCTTGATTATGATAATAAATTTTAGAAATCAGAAATGTTGGAATACTATCAAAAATTAAAGTATCAAATCTATTGGATGTTTCATTTCGAATATATAACGCGTTTTGTTTATTTGATAACTGAATAATATAGGTTGAATCGAAAATAGTTCTTACATTGTAATGTCCGCCTAATAAAGATACTCCATTTGGGATTAATAGAGGATATGAATGATATAAATTTTTTATTTTTAAAGGAATATGATTTATGCTATCATTTTGATTTTGACAAGAACATGAATTAAAAAATAATACTAATATAAATAAATAAATATTAACTAATTTCATTTTTTTATTGTTATTAAATATTTATTTTAAACTACTTGTGCTGGATCTTGTAAATATAAACCTATTTGTGTAGGTACAGATGTAGGGGTTGCTTGATAAAAAATATAGCCACAATTTGGTGTTTCTGATGGATCACAAATAAAATGTACCTTGCCAGTAAAACTATCTATTGTATAACAACCATAAAGAACAATATCTCCAAAAAATATTCCATTAACTTCCATTTCATTACTCCATACTTCAGGATTAATCCAGCAAATGAATCCATCATCAGTAGTAAATATTTCTCCAGGTTCAAAATTATTAAAAGATTTTTGTTGAAACATATAGATTTCAGTCTTGTTTTCATTATAATTGTTTTCTTTTTTACACCCATATAAAAAATTAAGAATTATAAAGAAAGATGTAAATGTTAATTTTAAAATCGAGTTTTTCTTTTTCATTTTTGTTAAGATTTTATTTATTAGTTGTTTTTATTTTTATAAGTTTGTCAAATGTTTGTAAAAAGTTGTTGTAATTGAGTTTATAGACTGTTGTTTTTGAATTTAAAGATTCAATTATATAGTATGGATATAATTCCATATCATTTTTATTATAGATTTTTGATAGTTGATAATTGTCGATTTTTATTAAATCACATGATGTTAAATTATAATTATCTATTATCATTCTAGCAAATGTTGGGTTATCAGCATAAAAAATATAATAAATATTTGCTTTTCTAAAGTTGGTTTCTTCATTTTGAATTTTCGACATTAAATAATTTAAACAATGTCCACATGGTGTATTCAAGTTAATAATAACTACTAAAGTATAATTTTTAATATTAAAATGTTTTAAATAATCATCAATAGATATCCTTTTATTTGAAGATGTAATTAAATTATTATTGTTATTTGGTAATACATTATTTTCAGAACAATTTGAATTCATTAAAATTAATACAACAAAATAAAAAATAATTTTATAAAACATTATTTTTTAAATTTAATTAATTTGTTAATTTGCTTCCGGATCAACATAAAGTCCAATTATTTCATCACCAAGTCCGATTGGGTCTAATGGATTGCCAGATTCACTAGGCTCATAAACATAGCCACAATTTGGATTAGTAGAGGGAACACATACAACATGAGCATAACCTTCGTCATCTGTATAATAAGTTCCATAAAGTTCAAGGTCTCCTAATCTAGGTTGTCCCCAACCTGGAGGTATAGAATTACACAACTCTGGATCAATCCAAACTAACATACCATCATCATCAGTAAATAAAATTCCCGGTGTTATTTCATCTAATGACTTTTGAGTGATTAAATGATTATTTATTGCTTTTGGATTTTTAATTGATTCTTTTTTACATCCAGATAAAAAAATCACAAAACTGATTAAAATACAAATTCCAATTAATATTCTATAATACTTCATAATATATTTTTTTACAAAGATAGAATATTTTTTTACAAAGATAGAATATTTTTTTAATGAATAATAGTAAATACCAGTAATTAAGATTAAATGAGTGTTATTTAAAATAATATAAATATTATATTGCTTAAATAAATAATATCATTAATATTTGTTAAACCTTAGGGATTCTTCACTTTGATAACAATAATAGAGTTTTACGTTCAATAGAACAAGTGTGGTTTTTACTCCTGAATGTTATGAAGTGAAAAGAAAATTTTTAGTTTATTTAAAAATAGTTAATTGGACTATAGAGATTAAATATTATTTATCTTAGCCCATGTATCTTTTAGTGTAACCGTTCTGTTAAAAATCAAATTATCGACGGTTGATTCTTTATCGATACAAAAATAACCGAGACGCTCAAATTGGTAGTGAGAAAGTTTTTCGGTACGAATAAATTTTGGTTCTACATAGGCGTTCACGATGTGTAAAGAATCGGGATTCAGATTGTCTAAAAATGTTTTACCTTCTTCCACTTCGTCGGGTTCTGGAACATTGAATAAACGGTCGAAAAGACGCACTTCAGCAGTTTTGGCATGTTTTACAGACACCCAGTGAATGGTACTTTTCACTTTACGGTTGCTTTCGGGCATACCGCTGCGTGTTAGGGGATCATAAGTACAATGAATAGCAATAATATTTCCATTATCATCTTTATCAACGCTTTCGCATTTAATAATGTAGGCATATTTCAAACGAACTTCTCTGCCAATGGTTAAACGGAAAAAGTTTTTAGGAGCATCTTCCAAAAAATCGGTTTTTTCTATCCATAATTCGCGTGCAAAAGGCACATTACGCATGCCGTCGTCCGGATTTTCGGGATTGTTTACGGCAGTCATTGCCTCTTCTTTATCTCCGGGATAATTATCAATAATAAGTTTAACAGGGTCTAAAACTGCCATGGTACGCAAGGCTCTTTTATTTAAATCTTCGCGTACGCAGAATTCGAGTAATGAAATGTCAATAATATTTTCTCTTTTAGCAACACCGATAGTGTCGGCAAAATTGCGAATGGATTCAGGAGTATACCCACGACGACGCAATCCGCAAATAGTCGGCATGCGGGGATCGTCCCATCCCATGACGTGTTTTTCTTGTACAAGTTGTAAAAGTTTACGTTTGCTCATAACCGTATAATTAATGTTTAGGCGAGCAAATTCGATTTGTTGCGGATGGTGAATTTTTAAGGCTTCGCAAAACCAGTCGTAGAGCGGACGATGCACTTCGAACTCGAGGGTACAAATAGAGTGGGTGATGCCTTCAATGGAATCGCTTTGACCGTGAGCGTAATCGTACATCGGATAAATGCACCATGTGTTTCCCGTTCGATGATGCTCGGTGTGAAGAATGCGATACATAATCGGGTCACGCATATGCATATTGGGAGAAGTCATATCAATTTTTGCTCGTAACACACGGCTTCCGTCGGGAAATTCTCCCAGACGCATGCGTTGAAATAATTCAAGATTTTCTTCTATACTACGGTTACGATAGGGACTTTCTTTGCCGGGAGAAGTAGGAACACCACGGTTTTTACTGATTTCTTCTTGAGATAAATCATCGACATAAGCTTTGCCATCATTAATTAATTGTATAGCCCATGAGTATAATTGCTCGAAATAATCGGAGGCATAAAATTCTTTATCCCATTGAAAACCTAACCATTGAATATCTTCTTTGATAGAATCTACATATTCTACATCTTCTTTGGTCGGATTGGTATCATCAAAACGTAGATTTGTTTTTCCATTGTATTTTTTTGCTAAACCGAAATTTAAGCAGATGGATTTAGCATGACCTATATGGAGATAGCCATTGGGTTCCGGTGGAAAACGGGTGTGTATTTGCTTGTTATTTTTTCCGTTTTTTAAATCTTCCTCTATAATGGCTTCTATAAAATGTAAAGTAGGTTTGATGTTGTTTTCATTTGTGTTCTCTGTTACCATGGTTTATTCCTTAATATATTTAAATAATTTTCAATTATATACGTCCAGTATAATATGATGTTTTGTAAACATGCAAAGGTAATAAAATTTGATTCATACGCTCAATATTTTTTTATATTTATAGGTTTTGCATGTAAACTATATTCTTTTTAAAAAAAGCGTTAATGATGCTAAAATTGAGCATTGAAAATGTGTAATTATTTAAAATTAAGTAGTTAGGAGCTTAAAATTCAAGGAAATATTTTTTTTATTACTCGTATTGATATTTTTATACTTTTGCAGCCGAAAATAAACATATAAAAATCATAATAATAAAAAAATATTCAAAAAATGAGAAAATTAGGAAGTTTAATTATTGTCTTAATTAGTGTAATTGGATTTACTTTACAAACACAAGCCCAACCGTATCAATTGCCCAATTCAGGTTTTGAAACCTGGAGTGGAACTGCAAACAATGCAGAACCGGTAAATTTTAATTCTTTTGCAACAGCAGATTGTACCATTGGAGGCATAATGGGTGCAATTGCATGCCCTTCAGCGAAGACTCCTCATCACTGGAAAGTTTCAGGTAAAAGAACAGGAGGGAATGGTAGTTATTACCTCACAATTTATTCAACAACACTCGTGGGTGTTGTTGCCAATGGTAATATGACCTTAGGTCAAATTAGAGTTGGCAGTACAACTGCATCAAGTTCAAGTAATTTTAATTACACAAAAAGGAGTGATACTTTATTTAGTCAAGTTTTTAGTGCAACACCGGATTCAATTTATGTTTGGACAAAGTTTTGGGCGGCGAGTGCATCGAGTCAAGCCAGAATTAGTGCTATTATTCATGGTAATACTGATTTTAAAGACCCTAATGATTTAAATACGGCAACCGCTTATGCAGCAAAAGCAGAATCACAATTTACAAGGACCGGTTCTACAGCAGGAGCTTGTACGTGGGTACAACAAAAAGTTCCTTTCCAATATACCGGAAGTTCAACACGCAATTATTTTTTATTGACATTTACAAATAATTCCATTCCGGGAGGTGGGAGTTCAGGAGATTCACTGTCTATTGATGATATTGAACTTATTTACAGTGCCTGGATAACTGATATAAAATTAAACTCAACAACAATTAGCGGTTTTAATATTGGAACTTTTAATTATAATATTCAATATCCGAGAGGAACCAACCCAAGTGTTTTCCCTACAGTAACATATACAACCGAAGTTACTGATGTTAGCGATACCCTTATAACGTATCCGGGGAAAAACAATGGTATTGATAGTGCTAAATCGGTCATTACTGTTGTAGCTGAAGATGGTGTAACACAAAAAGTCTATACCATTAATTATTCTATTTGGAAGTCATCCGATAGTACCCTTTCTTCTCTTGGATATACCTTAAGCGGAACGGATACTGTTTTAATTCCGGGATTTGTAAGTAGTCAAAAAACCTATGCTATTTCCTTTCCTCCTGGTACAGTTGCCGTACCGATTATTAATTATGCCATTACTTCTGATACAGGAGCAAGGGTAATCAGTATCGTACAAGCTACATCTCCGAATGGACAAGCTGTTATTAAAGTACGTTCGGAAAATGGAGATACGGCAAGCTATATAGTTAATTTTAGTGTGCAATTATCAAGTAATGCTAAATTAGACAGTTTAAAATATAATGGTTTTCAGGTGCCGGGCTTCCATCCGGATACATTGAATTATCATGTTATATTAGTTCCGGGAACAAGTATTGTTCCTCATGTAACTGCAATTACACAGTGGAAAGGATTAACTCCTTCTATTACAGCAGCATCTGTGCTTCCGGGTACAACTACAATCGTTGTTACTGCAGAAGACGGGACTACCAGCAGAACCTATACCATTTCTTTTACGGTAGCTTTATCTACGAATGCTTCAGCAAGTTGGATTAAGTACAATGGGGTAAGTTTGAGTAGTTTTCATGCTGATACATTAAATTATAATGTGGAATTACCGTATGGTACTTCTTCGGTGAATGTAACAGCAGGTCCGGCTTGGGCTACGGCACAGACATCAATAAGTAATCCTTCTGTCTTACCCGGTACGGCCAGCGTAAAAATAACAGCTGAAGATACTAATTATACTAAGACCTATATTATTAATTTTACGGTAGCAAAAAATCACAATGCGAGATTAGATAGTTTAGCCTATCAATTAAATAGCATCCGAACTTTTGTACATAGCTTTGTAGATACTGTGTATAATTATACTGTCGTTTTGCCACCTAAAACAATGATTACACCGACAATATATGCAGTAGCTCAAGATACAAATGCATCGGTTTCCATTACCAATCCAAGTTCTCCCAATGATACGGCTTTCGTATTCATTACGGCAGAAAATGGAGTAAGTACACAATTGTATAGCGTAGTATTTAAAGTAATGTTGGATACCAATGCCAATTTAAGCTCATTAAAGTTGAATGATACTTTGATTAATGGATTCAATGCTTCAGTGTTGAATTATTATGTTGCGTTGGATTCAGCGATTATGCCTATTGTTACGGCTATAACTGCTGATACTGCTGCCAGATATAGTATCAGCTATCCCGGTGCAATACCCGGAATAGTAACTATTACAGTGAAAGCGGAAGATACTACTATAAGCAAAATATATAAGATATATTTAACTGTTAAGCTCTCGAACAATGCTGATTTATTGGATTTAGGATATACGCTTAATAGTGTGCCATATGCTATTTCAACTTTCCATAAAGATACTTTGGTATACCATGTGTTATTGCCTTCACAAACTTCCATTACACCGGTAGTAACATGGCAAAAAGCAGATGCAGATGCGAGTGTTGCGGTAACACAACCTATTTCGCCGAATGATACGGGAATAATAGTAGTTACTTCTGCCAGTG
>JAQVNO010000042.1 GCA_028703095.1 Bacteroidales bacterium | reverse complement strand
AATTGCTTGTGTCGGCATTAAATATTCGGCTGTAGGAGTCGATATTCCACCTGATGCAAAAACAGTTTCCATAAAAACATTTCAAAATAATGCATCTATGGTGAATTTAAAGTTAAGTAATCAAATTACTACTTTATTAAAAGATAAATTTCAATCACAAACGAAATTGGATATTATAGATTCGCGAGGAGACTTACAATTTGAAGGTGAAATAGTAAATTATGTCGTAACGGCTACGGCAATCGGAGAAGATAAAGCAAGCATGAACAGACTAACCATAACAGTAAGAGTAACATATATAAATAAATTGGATGAAGTGAAAAATTTTGAGCAAAGTTTTTCTAGATATGTTGATTACGATAGTGGTAAGAATTTATCACAAGTTGAAGATGAACTGGTAGCACAAATATGCGAAGCTTTGATTGATGATATTTTTAGTAGGGCGGTCGGGAACTGGTAAAAATTAAAAAAATGGATAAAACACAATTCTTAAACGAAATAAAAGAGTTTAAAACCAATGCAGCAATACCCTCAGAGGTAAAAGATTTAATAGCATTGTATCCCTATTTTATGTTAGCTCAATTGATTCAAGCGAAAAAAGAATCCATGCATCTTTTCAATTTAGTTGTTTTATTTCCTGATTTACAACATTTAAGAAATTTATTTTTAGAAATAAACGGAAAAGAAAATTTATTAAAAAACCATACACAAAGTGGTGAAAATACATTGCCTATTAAGGAAGTTAATGAAAGCAATAGTGAAAAAGTTGTAGATGATACAGCACAAAATGATATCATTCCTTGTGAAGATAAAGAAAATGTTTCGTTGGATGAATTAATTGAAAAATTTAATACAAATCGTCCAAAAATATCTTGTGCTATTGGTGATTCAGAAGAAGATCAGGTGTATGAAGATTTGTGTAAAAGCAGTGTAGCCGAAAAAATGAATATTGTAAGTGAAACATTAGCAAATATTTATAAAGAACAGGGAAATTATGACAACGCCATAAAAATTTATAAGGCATTAATGACACGATATCCCGAAAAAAGTAGTACTTTTGCAAACTTGATTACAGAATTAAAAGAAAAAAAGAATAGTCAAAAAAATTAAGAAAGAATAAAAATGTATACTGCAGTTATAATTATCATCATTATTGCTTCCATATTATTAGGATTAGTTGTTTTAATGCAAAATTCAAAGGGTGGAGGCTTGGCTTCAGAGTTTTCATCTTCGAATCAAATCATGGGGGTCAGAAAGACCGCCGATTTTTTAGAGAAAACAACTTGGACTTTAGCCGTTATTATAGTTGTTCTTTCCTTTATTTCCGGTTTTTTAGCCAAGGACGTAACTAAAAATAAGGAAACGGAAGGGATAAAAAGTAAAGCGCAAACTGCTCAAACAACATCTGTACCCATTCAACAAACACCTCCTAATACGGCAACTTCCGAGCAGCAAGCCCCTGCTGACGAAAAAGCTATGTAATTTTCATTTACGTGAGTGTATATATTTTAGGCATTGAATCTTCTTGTGACGATACCTCTGCCGCTGTACTATTGAACAATCAATTACTTTCCAATGTAATAGCCAATCAAAATGTTCATGCTCAATATGGTGGTGTTGTTCCGGAATTGGCATCCCGTGCACATCAACAAAATATAATTCCGGTTGTACATACTGCCCTTAAAAAAACCAATGTATCTTTATCCCAACTTTCAGCGATAGCTTACACACGAGGACCGGGATTGCTGGGCTCTTTGTTAGTAGGAAATGCTTTTGCAAAAGCTTGTGCCTATGCTTTAAAAATACCGCTTATTGAAGTCGATCATTTGGAAGCTCACATATTATCTCATTTTATTAAAAACGAAAAAGACAGGTATCCCGTTTTTCCATTTCTTTGTTTGCTTGTTTCAGGCGGGCATACTCAAATTATGCTTGTTAAAGATTATTTTGATGTGAAAATGATAGGATCAACCATTGATGATGCAGCCGGTGAAGCCTTTGATAAAGCAGCAAAAATACTCGGATTCGAATATCCGGGAGGTCCTGTTATTGACCAATGGGCTCAAAAAGGAAATCCCGAAAAATTTGTTTTTAGTCAAGCTACTATATCAGATTATAATTATAGTTTTAGCGGATTGAAAACTTCTTTTTTATACTTTTTGCGTGATAAATTGAAAGAAAATCCCAATTTTATCAAAGAAAATACTGCAGATTTATGTGCCTCTATCCAAAAAGCTATCTGTACTTCTTTAATAAAAAAATTAATGAAAGCGGCAAATGATTATAATATCCATCAAATAGCTATTGCCGGTGGTGTTTCAGCTAATTCCGGATTGCAAAGTCTTCTGAATAAAACAGCCCTGGAAAAAAATTGGAAGGTATATATTCCTCCTATTCAATTAACAACTGATAATGCAGCTATGATTAGTATTGTAGGGTATTATAAGTATTTAAAAGGGATTTTTTCAAATCTAAATGCGGTTCCTTATACAAAGTCAAAGTTTAATTTATGAAAACAGCATTAATTATTTTTGATTTAGACGGCACCTTATTAAATACCTTGGATGATTTAGCAGATAGCGGTAATTTCATTTTAAGAACCTATGGATTTCCGGAACATCCTGTTAATGCTTATCGCTTTTTTGTGGGAGACGGAATTCGTAAGCTTATTGAACGTATTATTCCTGAAAATAAAAGAGAAGATTCTTTTATTGAGGAAGTTAAAAGCGAGTTTATGAAACATTATGAAATCCATAAATATGATAAAACAGCTCCCTATCAGGGAATTATTGAATTATTAAGAACGATACAAAAAAGAAACATAAAAATAGCCGTTGCTTCAAACAAAACGCATGAAGTGATGGGAAAAATGATGGATTATTATTTTCCCGGTATTCATTTTGATGCTGTTTTTGGACAACGCAAAAAAATTCCTCCAAAACCTGATCCGGCAGTTGTAGTTGATATTTTACATAAAACCGGTATTGTAAAAGAAAAAACGTTGTATGTTGGAGATACTTCTGTAGATATGCTTACTGCTCATAATGCCGGGTTAAAAAGCATTGGTGTTTTATGGGGCTTTCGAAGCAAAGAAGAACTCCTTCAAGCCGGAGCTGATATAATCATTGAAAAGCCTGAAGAACTATTAGAGTATTGTTAGCTTACTTATTCTTTTATAAATTTTCGATTTATAGAGCGTTCCCCTAAATAAATTTTCAACATATAAATTCCTGCAGGTAAATACGATACATCTATTGTTGCTTGATTATTATCTAACGTTTGAAGAGCAATGGTTTTTCCATTTATATCAATGATTACAATTTTTTCTATTATATCATTTTCTAATGAAATAAATAATTGATTTTTAGCAGGACTTGGATAAAATTTTAATCCATACATCTTAGCTTCATCAATTGAACCACCCACTTGGACACTGATTATATTTGAGAAATCACTGGTATCAAATGCATTTACGGCAGCAACTTTATAATAATAAGGAGTACAATTAGATACGACATTTACTAGGTGAAAAGTATCATATACGATTAGCCCATCATAACCTTCCCAATATTCATAAAAATCAGGATGAATGGATACATACAATAAGTAATAATCGGCTTTTGCAACGGAAGACCAATGTGCAAGAAACGTACCTTCCTTTTCATCCAAATCAGTTGAAGGTAATGCCACAGGTGCTTCTAAAGGAATATAAAGTTTATATAACATTAAATAGGTATTAGTATATTTTGCTAAAAAGTATAAACAATCTTCCGACACAAATAAATTTTGAACGTCTGGATTAAAATTTGGAGGATATGCAGAAGTAATAGATGTGTCAATTTGAAAAGTATTGGTTGAACTACCATCACTTTCAAATAAATAAACTTGATTTAAATTAGGTTTTGCAGTAAAATACAATTTATTGTTAAAGATTTTAAATTCGGAGGGCGAAGATTGTCTTAAATTATTTGTGTTTGTATTTATTTCTTTTACTTTTACTGTTCCGGTTGTAGTGCAATCACTCACCCATAATTCCATATTGGAAAGGGTATCGGCGGCAGTAAAATATAATTTATTGTTATACAATGTAAATTCTTTAGCCCAAGAACTTTCTGTTCCCGGATATATATCTTTTATCATTCTTGTTCCGGCAGTACTACCATCGCTTATCCATAATTCATTCCCATAGTCATTGGTAAAAGCAGTAAAGATTACTTGATTATTCCACTCAAAAAAACCTGAAGGATTTGAAAAATCAGTTCCATTAATAGCTAGTTTTTCAACGTCATTAATGCTATCCGTAACATATAAGAAAAAGCCATAATCTCCATTATTTTCAATGGCACTAAAAAACATTTTTCCATTGCAAACAAAAAATTTCATCGAAGTAGATTGTCCTAAATTAGGAAATTTAGAATAAACAATTGTTCCAGCTTCTGTTCCATCGCTTTCATAAATTTGAAAACTGGTAGCATTGTTTTTGGCCACAAAATATATTTTATTGTTAAATACTGTAAAACAAGCGGGTTCACTACTTATTCCATCGTAAGGAACGGTTTGAATGTTTTTTACTATTTTTGTCCCTATTTTTGTTCCATCAGTTTCCCAGAATTCAGTTCCGTAATCATTATTAGTAGCAGCAAAATAAACTTTTCCATTATAGGCAGTAAATTCTTGTGGTGAATGACAATTATTACTTATATCTATTGTTCCGGCTTCTGTTCCGTCACTGACCCATAGTTTAGGAGTAGCACCACCGTCTAGAGAAGCTTGAAAATATAATTTTCCGTTACATACTTTTAATTCTTTGGGATTTGATGAACCTGAAGGATTAATGTCTTTAAACATATACGTGCCGCTTTCAGTTCCATCGCTTACCCATAATTCTTGACCATTAGTGCCATCGGTTGCTGAAAAAAACAGTTTTCCGTTAAATAGAGTCATTTGCGAAATGTTAGCATTTCCCGAAAGATTGATGTTTTTCACTAATTGAATTTCTTGTGCGTTCAATTGCATGAACAAACTACACATTAAACAAAGAATACATTTTTTCATAAATTAAATTTTTAGGTTAAATTGGTTTTTACAAAAGTATATTAAAAGTAAATATTGATAAATGGATTATAAATTATTTTTTCACTTTTTTCGATGGATTACTTATTAACGTATAGGAATGATTAATAAGTTCTTTGATTAGAGAGTCGGGTAAATTACCTTTTAAATCAACGGTGTTCCAGTGTTCTTTATTCATGTGATAGCCGGGTGTAATTTCCGGATGATATTCACGCAATTCAATAGCTTTTTCAGGATTACATTTCAATGAAAGCCTTGCATCTCCGGATAAAGATAATAAAGCATACATTTTGTTATTTACTTTAAATACAAGCGTTTCATCATCAAAAGGAAAACTTTCTTCGGTTTTTTCTTTGGATAAACAATATAATCTGACTTCTTCAATATTCATCATTGAAATACTAATTTTTGCAAAGATAATATTTTTTTGTTTTTAGTTTTCATTTTTCGTTTAAACTAATTTTTTCGTGTAATTTTGCAATGTCTAATAAAAATAAAATCTATGTCAGACAATATCAAGGCGAATATTGAAAAGAGTGTAGTTGTCGCCAACGGAAAAGACCGTTGCTGTCTGGCGGGAGCTGTGATAGCTAGTGGGAAAGAAGTTGTGTATAGCTGTGCTTCTAAAACATTAGATGAGGATGACCCAACAGCGCATGCAGCCGTGTTTGCTATTCGTAAAACAAGATTGAAAATGCATAGGTTTTTATTAAAAGATTATGTCGTATACATGAGTGAAAAACCTTGTAATATGTGTTTGTTAGCAATGTATCAGGCAGGAATTAATAATGTTTACTATCTGGAAAAAGAAAAAATAAAACATATGTTTTTGACGGGAAAAACGTTAAAACAAGCATATGCTTTTTGGGAATTTAATTAGAAAATAAAAATTATGGAAACAGTTTTAAGCGGAATCCGTTCAACGGGAAATTTACATTTGGGAAATTACTTCGGGGCTTTGAAGAATTTTGTAAAAATGCAATATGAAAATAAATGTTTTTTCTTTATTGCTGATTATCATTCTTTAACTACGCATCCGACTCCGGATAACTTAAAAAATAGTGCAAAACAAGTATTGATAGAATATTTGGCCGTAGGCTTAGACCCTGAAATTGCCACTTTATATTTTCAAAGTGATGTTCCCGAAGTGCTTGAATTATACTTATTCCTGAATATGAATGCCTACGTTGGCGAATTGGAAAGATGTACTTCGTTTAAAGATAAAATCCGTCAACAACCCAACAATGTCAATGCGGGTTTATTAACCTATCCCTCGTTAATGGCTGCTGATATTTTGATTCACAGGGCAGATAAAGTGCCTGTCGGGAAAGATCAGGAACAACATTTGGAAATGACGCGTTTGTTTGCTTCCCGTTTTAATCGTTTGTATAAAGTAGATTATTTTAAAGAGCCTCAAGCCTATAATTTTGGTGAAAATTTAGTGAAAATTCCGGGATTAGACGGCAGTTTGAAAATGGGTAAATCGGAAGGAAATGCTATATATTTAATTGACAGTCCTGAAATTATTCGTAAAAAAGTGATGAAAGCCAAAACCGATGCCGGACCAATTATTCCGAATCAAGAAAAATCGCAGGAAGTTCAAAATTTGTTTACCCTTATGCAGCATGTTTCTTCTACCGAAACCTTGACATTTTTTGAAAATGCCTATGACAATTGCAGTATTCGTTATGGTGATTTGAAAAAACAATTGGCAGAGGATATTATTACTTTTTGTTCGCCGATACGAGAACGTATTTTGGAACTTTCGGCTAAAAATAAGTTGATAGAAGAAATAATGAATGCCGGTGCTGCAAAAGCTAGACAAAGTGCCCGAAAAACCATTTTTGAAGTAAGACAAATAATTGGATTTAGAAATTAAAATTAATTAAAATGATACAAATAATTTGCCTTCTGATAGCATTAATGATAGGATATTTTATTTATTTTATTCTTAACAAGAAAGTTAAAAATAAAAAATTAACTTCTCATATGCTAACAATGTTTTTTTTGGGAGTTGTATTTATGTCTTTGATACAACAATTAATCTCTATAGTTTTATGGAAAGAAAAAACTTTAGGAACTACTACTATCGTTTCATTATTTAATACTACCCCTATGCATATTCTTGAAAATGTAACTATATGTATTTTGTTGACATTAGTTATTCCTGTATTTGGTATGTTGTTACGTTCATTGGATAAAAAAGAAGATAAAAAATAAAAAAAAATCTATGAATTTAAAAGAACTAACGGTAATTATAGGTTTGGTAACAGCACGTCAGACAGCGGAGCGCACAAAAGAGTATTTGGACGAGTTGGCATTTTTAGTAGATACTGCAGGCGGAAAAGTAGTCAAACAATTTATTCAAAATTTGGAACATCCCGACAGCCGCACCTATTTAGGTTCCGGAAAAATGAACGAAGTAAAAGAATATGTTATTGAAAATGAAATAAAAACCCTTGTTTTTGACGATGAATTAAGTACGGCACAAATTCGTAATATCGAACGTATTTTACCTGAATGTAAAGTAATAGACCGAACGCGTTTAATATTGGATATATTTTCTAAACGAGCCCAAACAGCACATGCGAAAATCCAAGTAGAATTAGCACAATATGAATATCTTTTACCGCGACTAACGCGTATGTGGACACACCTGGAGAGACAACGCGGAGGTATTGGCATGCGTGGTCCGGGTGAAAAGGAAATCGAAACGGACCGTCGTATTATTCGTGATCGCATTTCATTTTTGAAAGAGAAATTAGAGAAAATAGATGTTCAAAAAAGCACTCAACGTCAAAATCGAGGAAAATTTGTCCGCGTAGCATTGGTAGGTTATACCAATGTGGGAAAATCTACTTTGATGAATGTGTTGAGCGATGCCGAAGTCTTTGCTGAAAACAAATTGTTTGCCACCTTGGATACAACGGTTAGAAAAATTGTTTTTCAAAATGTTCCATTTTTATTGTCCGATACAGTGGGTTTTATTCGTAAATTGCCCCATCATTTGGTGGAATCGTTTAAATCTACCTTAGATGAAGTTCGCGAAACTCATTTATTACTGCATGTTGTTGATATCAGCCATACAGATTTTGAAGAACACATAAAAGTGGTAGAACAAACTCTATTTGAATTGAAATCTTCCAATAAACCGGTTATTTTGGTATTTAATAAAATTGATAAATATACATGGATTGAAAAAGATGCAGACGATTTAACCCCACGTAAAAAAGAAAATATTTCGTTGTCAGAACTAAGTAATACTTGGATGGCTAAAACAGGATTGCCAACAATTTTTATTTCCGCAAAGAAAAAACAAAATATCGATATTTTACGAGATATTGTAGTTAAGGAAGTGCGAAAACTCTATGCCGAAATATATCCTTATCAATATATTATCGAAGAATATACGTATAATGAATCCGATACGGATATTTAAAATAAACCAAGTTTTTTTTCGTTTTTTTTAACACTTATAAACTAAAGAAATTATGAATGATATTGCTCAACAATTGCCTTTTATAAACCATTCTTCTTCCGGTAACTTTTTCTTGATTGCCGGTCCCTGTGTGATTGAGAACGAAAAGATGCCTTTAGAAATAGCATCTTTTATTCAAAAAATTTCAGATAAATTAAAAATTCCCTTTATTTTTAAGGCATCGTATCGAAAAGCCAATCGTTCGAGTCTTCATTCTTTTACGGGGATTGGTGATGAAAAAGGCTTGGAATTGCTGGCAGAAGTTAAAAACAAATTGCATCTTCCCGTTTTAACCGATATTCATACTGAAGCTGATGCTGCATTGGCAGCTAAATATGTAGATGTGTTGCAAATACCTGCTTTTCTATGCCGACAAACCGATTTATTGCTTGCGGCTGCTAAAACAGGGAAACCCGTTAATGTGAAAAAAGGACAATTCGTTTCGCCCGAAGCCATGCAATTTGCTGTTGAAAAAATTCGCTCTGCAGGAAACAACAACGTCATGATTACCGAGCGGGGAACCACTTTCGGCTATCAGGATTTGATAGTAGACTTTTGCGGAATAGAGGCAATGAAAAAAAATCAATGCCCTGTTATTTTAGATGTTACACATTCACTGCAACAACCCAATCAAGCATCGGGAATCACAGCAGGAAAAAAATCAATGATTGAAACTTTGGCAAAAGCCGGTATTGCCGCCGGTTTTGACGGTATTTTCATAGAAACACATCCTCATCCCGAAGAAGCTCTTTCGGATAAAACGACCATCCTACCTCTTAATCAATTGGAAGAGTTACTTGCCAAGTTGCTAAAAATTCACAAAGCTATAAAATAATTTTTTACAATTAAATTTCTTATTCATAAAAATGCTATTTTTGCAGTCTAAAATTATTGGATGTTAAAATATAGTACGGATATTGTAAGATAATAATCTTCAATAAAAAATTGAAGATTATCTTATTTTTTTCAACTCGAAATCGTTTTCGGGTATAATTTCATTTTAATTTATTATTAACGGTTGAAAGTTTTGATAATATGATTTATCGAACATTTCACACAAAAAATATAAAAATATGAGTAACGAAAAAACATCCATTCACGAATTTGACATGCAAATGATTTGTGAATATTTTTCAAACGTTGAACGACAAGGACCGGGAAGTCCTGAAGTAACGCTAAAAGCCTTGAGTTTTATAGATAATCTTTCAAAAGATGCTAAAATTGCCGACCTTGGTTGCGGTACCGGCGGACAAACCATGACACTTGCTCAAGCCGTTTCGGGACAAATTACCGGAATAGATATTTTTCCGGAGTTTATTACAAAGTTTAATCAAAATGCCTCAAAATTAAATCTTTCCCATAGAGTAAAGGGAGAAATAGGTTCCATGTTTGAACTTCCTTTTCAAACAGAGGAATTGGATTTAATATGGGCAGAAGGTTCTATTTATCACATTGGATATGAAAAAGGATTGAACGAATGGCGAAAATTTCTAAAAAATAACGGATACATCGCCGTTACCGAAGTCTCGTGGTTTACCGATAAACGACCCAAAGAAATTGAAGAATTTTGGATGGATGCCTATCCTGAAATAGATACTATTCCGGTTAAAGTAACTCAATTGCAACAAGCCGGATATATTCCCGTAGCTGCTTTTTGTTTACCCGATAATTGTTGGACCGAAGAGTATCATCTTCCTCAAACTAAAATCGAAGACATGTTTTTGCAAAAACATGCCGACAATCAGAGTGCGAAACAATTAGTTGAATTTCAACGTTATGAAAGACAAATCTATGATTTGTACAAAGCATTTTACGGCTATGTTTTTTACATTGGTAAAAAATTGTAAGCTAAGTTTTCAAAGGATTGTCTTGTTGAAAGGCAATCCTTTTTAAATGTTACAAGGAGAAGTACTGAATGCTATGGAAAAATCCTTCCAAAAATCAATTTTTAAACAAAAAAAGGTTTGACAAAAAAAGTCTGAAAGCTTTTCCAAAAAAGTCTGAGAGCTTTTTCCAAAAAGTCTGAGAGCTTTTCACAAAAAGTCTGAGGGCTTTTTGTGAAGAGATGGGAAAGTCCGAAAAACAGGTATAAGGAGGGAAAATTAAAAATTAAGAATTATACTTGATACAACGGATTAACGCCGATATCATAAGCGGGTGATTTGAATTCACCCGCTTCATTCAGCTTAAACTCCGTAAGGGTGGTATATATGCATTTATTTTTTTTCACTTTTTTCTATCGCCAAGGGCAAGTAGATACAGTTAAATATGGAAGAGTTCCTAATTAACGAAAGATACTTCCCTTTATTCCGGGAGATAAGTCAGGGGAGACAGAGGAATTTCGCCGTTTTTTTAATGAAAAATTACATTTTTTCATATACCATGTTTAAAATTTCTTCTTCTTTTTGCAAAGTATCCGTATAGATTTTATTTGCTTTTTGCAAAATTTCATCCACAAAGTTTTTGTCTTTTAAAGAAGAAGCATTAATTTTTACATTCAAATAAGCTCCTAAAACAGCGGAACGTATGCATAAGGCACCTACGCCGGTATCCGAAACAGAGTTTGGATTGCCGAAATCAGCCATTGCTTGACATATTTCAAATCCTTCAAAGGCTTTACACATTGTTTTATAAGGAATTTCGATGGCATATTTAGTTGCTTCTTGTATAGCTATAGAACGAATATTTTTTTCTTCTTCACTTGTTTTAGGCAAGCCGAAGGCATCCATAATTTTATTAAAAGCCCGCGTATCTTCATCTACTAAGAACAACAATTCATTTTTTAATTTTTCGCCTTTTTCTGCCCATTGAGAAAATTCTTCCCAACGATCATCCCAGCCGGGTTTATGAGCCGAAAGGTTAGCAACCATGCTTCCCAGTGCAGCACCTAAAGCTCCGAGATAGGCAGAAATTGAACCACCTCCCGGAGCAGGGCTTTCACTTGCTGTTTCATCGGCAAAAGCGGCACAGCTCATGTCAACTAATTTTGCTTCTTTCGACTCAGCTTCCAATAAGTATTCAATTACTTTTTCGGAAGGGTTAAATGGTTTTAAATCATCTAATCCCATAGATTTAACAGCAATTTTTATAATTTCTTTTTCTGAAATACCAAGGGAGCGTTCTTGTTTTTCCAGATAATATTTCCCGGCAGCTATCAGTACTTTTTTGGGCACCAATCCTACTATTTCACATCCACTGACGCGTACCCCTCTGTTTTGAGCACAACGACAAATTTCATCAAAGGCAATGTGTAAAGGGGTGATGGAAATATTGGTTAAATTCATTGATACTTGTGCTATTCCATATTCTTTTATAAACCAACCGATGGCTTTGGTTGCTTTTAACGTACCGGGTATCATTATTGGATTTCCATTTTCATCTTTTTTTATCTTACCCGTAATCGGATTTCCTTCTCTTTCAGGTCTGCCTTTTTCTCTTACATCAAAAGCAATGGCATTTGCTCGACGGGTAGAGGTTGTATTTAAATTATAATTAACAGCAACGAGAAAGTCTCTGGCTCCTATTGCTGTTGCCCCGGATTTAGCAACACTTTCAGAAAAAACGTTAGGCCCAAAACTGGGTTTCCATTCTTTGCTTGCAATTTTATCTTTTAATCCTTCATATTCACCTTGTCGACAATTTGCTAAATTGCGGTATTTTTCTTCAAAGGCTGCATTTTCATAACAATATACGGGAATGTCTAATTCATTACCAACACGTTCAGCTAATTTTCTGGCATAAACTACCGTTTCTTCCATGCTGATGTTAGAGACAGGAACTAAGGGACAAACATCTGTAGCGCCGAATCGCGGATGATCGCCTTTATGTTTACGCATATCAATCAATGATTGAGCTTTTTTAATACATTGAAATGCCGCTTCACATACTTCTTCCGGAGAACCAACAAAAGTTACTACCGTTCGATTTGTTGTCAGGCCCGGATCAATGTCTAATAACTTTACGCCTTCTATTTTTTCTACTTCAGCCGTTATTTGATGAATCAATTCCATATTACGACCTTCACTGAAATTAGGAACACATTCAATTATTTTTTTCATGTATTTTAATATTATTCTTATTAGCTGCTATTTATAGCATAATTATTTTGTAAACCTATGTTTACAAAAATACAATATTTTTCTGTTATTTTAATTTTAACATTATATATAAATTGACGATAAAAAATTATTTGTAAATGGAGAGAAGATAAAATCTTTATTTACAGAGATAAATAGAATGTTTTATAAAAAGTTTTCAACAATGCTTCAATAAGAACATATAAATGTGTAATTTTGAAACCGCATTAATGCAAATACATAATACTTAAAATCAAAAATATATGCCAAATTTCACTCATTTGCACGTTCACTCTACCTATTCTATTTTAGATGGGATGTCTTCAATATCAGGATTAGTCAATAAATGCATCGCTTCCGGCATGAATGCGCTTGCCTTAACAGATCATGGAAATATGTTTGGCATAAAAGATTTCTTCGATTATGTTTCAAAAATTAATAGTGTTATTAATAGTGAGATAAAAGAGATAGAATCAAATATTAAAAAGTTAACTGCTGAAAATGAACAAAACGATAAGATTATTGAATTACAGAATCTGATAGAAACAAAGAAAAAAAATATTTTTAAACCTATTTTTGGTTGTGAAGTGTATGTAACCCGAAAAACATCTTCCAATCCTGAAGGAAGTCGTTTCATAAAAGAATTTAGGGAAAACATAAGTGGAGATCACCTTATTTTATTGGCAAAGAATAAAGTAGGATATTATAATCTATGTAAATTAGTTTCTTTAGCTTGGATAGAAGGGGAATACTTACGTCCACGTATTGACAAAGAAATCCTTGAAAAATATAAGGAAGGTTTGATAGTATCTTCCGCCTGTTTGGCAGGAGAAATTCATAAAAAAATAGAAACCAATAATTATGAAGCAGCTAAAGAAGCAGTTTTATGGTTTAAACAAATTTTTAAAGACGATTATTATTTGGAATTGCAACGCCATCAAACGGATAAGAATGGGGCAGATACAACAGTATATCATCAGCAAGCACAACAAAATGTTTTTTTGATTCAACTGGCAAAAGAAACGAACACAAAATTAATTGCAACCAACGATGTACATTTCATCGAAGAAGAACATGGAGAAGCCCATGATCGCTTGATATGTTTGAGTACAGGGAAAAAATTGAAAGATACAGACAGAATGCACTATACGCAACAGGAATGGTTAAAAACACCTGAAGAAATGGCATTAATTTTTAATGATATACCTGAAGCATTGGGAAATACGCAGGGAATAGTGGATAAAGTTGAATTTTATGATATCAATCATGAAGCAATGATGCCTAAATTTCAAATTCCACCCGAATTTGGAACCATGGAGGCGTATATGCAAACATACAGCGAAGCGGATTTAATGACAGAATTTGAATTAGGAGATAAAGCCGGAAAAGAGAGAATGCAGAAGTTAGGAGGTATAGATGCATTCTATCGTATCAAACTTGAATCCGATTATTTGAAAGAACAAACAATGATAGGCGCCAAAGAAAGGTATGGAGAAAATTTGTCAGCCAATATTATTGAACGTATTGATTTTGAATTAAAAGTAATGCGAGATATGGGGTATCCGGGTTATTTCTTAATAGTACAGGATTTAATTCAGGCAGCCAGAAACATGGGAGTTACTGTTGGTCCCGGAAGAGGTTCAGCAGCAGGTTCTGTGGTGGCTTATTGCTTGCAAATTACAAATATTGACCCTTTGCGTTATGATTTACTTTTTGAACGATTTTTAAATCCCGATAGAATATCTTTGCCCGATATTGACATAGATTTTGATGATGAAGGAAGGGGAAAAGTGTTGGATTGGGTTACTGAAAAATACGGGAAAGAAAAAGTAGCCCATATCATTACCTATGGAACCATGGCTGCCAAATCCAGCATAAAAGATGTAGCTCGCGTACAAGACGTTCCTTTGGATATTGCCAATAAATTAGCGAAATTTATTCCCGATCGTTTACCGGAAGACCCTAAAACAGGCAAAATTCCTAAAGTAAATCTAAAAAACAGCATTGAGATGGTGCCGGAGTTAAAAATGGCATTTTCTTCGGAAGATAAAATGATATCGGATACGTTAAAATATGCGAGTATGTTAGAAGGAACTGTCCGCCAAACCGGAGTACACGCATGCGGAATTATTATCGGGGCCGAAGATTTAATAAATCTAGTTCCTTTAAGTACGGCAAAAGATAAGGAATCCAATAAAAAATTAATGGTAACTCAATACGAAGGTTCTGTAATAGAAAGTGTGGGATTGATAAAAATGGATTTTTTAGGATTAAAAACCTTATCCATTATCAATGAAGCGCTTTCGAATATTAAGAAATCAAAAAAAATCAGTATTGATATCGATGATATTCCTATCGATGATGAGAAAACTTACAAATTATTCAGTGAGGGTGCTACCATTGGTACTTTTCAGTTTGAATCTGTCGGCATGCAAAAATATTTAAGGGAATTAAAACCAACAAAATTTGAAGACTTAATAGCGATGAATGCACTGTACCGACCAGGTCCCATGCAGTATATTCCACAATTTATTCATCGGAAACAAGGCAAAGAAGAAATAGAATATGAATTTCCCGAAATGGAATTACGATTAAAAGAAACCTATGGGATAACGGTTTATCAGGAGCAAGTGATGCTTTTAAGCAGAGACCTCGCCGGTTTTACACGTGGTCAATCCGATGAACTTAGAAAGGTAATGGGAAAAAAATTAAAAGATAAAATGGCAACTTTAAAAATTAAATTTATTAAAGGAGCTTTAGATAAAGGTTTTGGACCAAAAGAAAAATTGGAAAAAATTTGGAAAGATTGGACCGAATTTGCTAATTATGCTTTTAATAAATCTCATGCTACATGTTATTCATGGATTGCTTATCAAACCGCTTATTTGAAAGCAAATTTCCCTGCAGAGTTCCTAGCAGCCAACTTAACGCATAACATCAACGATATTTCCCAAATATCAATTTTAATTGATGAATGTAAAAGAATAGGTTCTCCGGTTTTAGGTCCGGATATAAACGAATCGGAATTGCATTTTACCGTAAATTCAAAAGGAGAAATTCGCTTTGGATTAGCTGCCTTAAAAGGGGTTGGTGAAGCTGCTTCTTCAGCCATTATTAACGAACGTACTCAAAATGGGAATTTTACTTCTGTAATAGATTTTATCCAAAGAATTAATCTTCGTACATGCAATAAGAGATGTTTAGAAGCTTTAGCTATGGCCGGAGTTTTCGATTCTTTTGGGAATAATCATCGAGCTCAGTTTTTCGCTGAAGGAGACAATGGTTCGTTTATCGAAAAATTAATCCGTTACGGCTCTACTTATCAATCCAAGTTAAATTCAACTCAAATATCCATGTTCGATGATATTGCTTCATCAGATAATGATCAAGGGATTGAATTTCCGAAGTGTGAACCTTGGACTGACTTACAACAATTGCATCATGAAAAAGAAATATGTGGCTTTTATATATCCGGACATCCATTGGATAAATATAAATTGGAAATAAATAATTTCACAAGTTGTAATATATCTGTCCTTCAAGAAGAAGGAATGCTTAAAAAAATGGGAAACAGAGGACAAATTGTTTCTATTGCAGGTGTAATAACAGAAGTCTTTGCAGGCGAAACGTCCAAAAGAAAAAAATATGGACGTATTACTGTTGAAGACTATGATAGCAAAATAACATTGGCACTTTTTGGAGAGAATTATCTTAAATTACAGCACTTCTTTCAGAAAAATGAATTCGTTTTTATTGATGTTAAAAGCGAATTACGCTATGAACGAAAAGGTGAATTTGATGATGATTTCGATTATAAAGTTACAAATATTCAATTGTTAGATAATGTTTTAGAGACTTATACAAAAAGTATTAGTGTTCAACTGAACTTAGATTATATAGATGAAAAATTAATCTATGATTTTAATAATTGCTTTAAAACTTCAAAAGGAAATACTCCTGTGCAGTTTCGAGTCTATGATTTGAATAAAAATTTAGACATACAACTATCGTGTCCTCATAAAGTAAACATCTCCGAATTTTGTAATGCTATACAAATAATACCATACATAGAAATAAAACTTCTGAAATAAATAATTATTTTTCAGTATTGTCCGATATAAATTCCGATATTGTTACAGATTCTGAGCATAACGAAGTGAAGCGAAGAATCTGTTGATTATTATCGAACAATAATGATAAAAAAACATTAAATAGTAAACCTTCATACAAAACTTCATATAAATTATAACACACACTCTTAATTCATCCATAGTAAATTGTTAATTAGAGCTTTTTCATCCTATTGGAAAATTTTACAGATGAGGAAGCCTTACCAACTTTTTACCGATGGGAGCTTAACTTTATTTTCTCTCATGCTTATCTTTTTCCCGATGGGAGCTATACTTTGTGACTTGGGCAAGGTATACCGGGTACCTTGGGCAAAGTACCAAGGGGATGTTGCCCAAGGTATGCTTGGTACCTTGGGCAAGGTACCAAGGTAGAGAACGAGGACTTTGAAAGTTGTTCTCCCATCAAAATAAAGTTACTCATGGGAACTTATAAAGTATATATTGGCACTTATTGATTTTTTTGTAATTTGATTTATAATAAAAATATGTTTACATTTGAAAAAAAAAATATTTTTATAAAAAGATATAAACTTGTCCTAATTACCTAAACCATCTTATTATGATGTAATAGGA
>JAQVNO010000148.1 GCA_028703095.1 Bacteroidales bacterium | reverse complement strand
TCAGTATTGTCCGATATAAATTCCGATATTGTTACAGATTCTGAGCATAACGAAGTGAAGCGAAGAATCTGTTGATTATTATCGAACAATAATGATAAAAAAAACATTAAATAGTAAACCTTCATCTAAAACTTCCTGTAAATTATAATACACACTCTTAATTTCTACATAGTGAATTGTTGCTTAGAGCTTTTTCATCCTATTGGAAAATTTTACAGATGAGGAAGCCTTACCAACTTTTTCCCGATGGGAGCTTAACTTTATTTTCTCTCATGCTTATCTTTTTCCCGATGGGAGCTATACTTTGTGACTTGGGCAAGGTATCCCGGGTACCTTGGGCAAAGTACCAAGGGGATGTTGCCCAAGGTATGCTTGGTACCTTGGGCAAGGTACCAAGGTAGAGAACGAGGACTCTGAAAGTTGTTCTCCCATCAAAATAAAGTTACTCATGGGAACTTATAAAGTATATATTGGTACTTATTGATTTTTTGTAATTTGATTTATAATAAAAATATGTTAACATTTGCAAAAAAAATATTTTTATAAAAAGATATAAACTTGTTCTAATTACCTAATCTATCTTAGTTTTAGGAGGGCTTACTTTCTAAATCATAAAAAAACAAAATATTTGCAATTGATATTCAATGCCTTAAATTTTATTTTAGCTGTTTTTAGATTTTTATCGGACAATACTGAAAAAAAATATATTTTTGCTCAAAAAAATATATGTTACAATCTTTAGATAATTCTTTAATTATTCAAGCACTAGAAAATGTGGTTTGTCAAATAATGTTGGCAGTAAAAACAGCCCCCAAAGGAAGAGGAGTAGATGTATTGGAAATGAAATATGTTACTGATGTCGAAAAGGAAAGATTAGCACAAACAATGGATGAGATAGGCAATGAAACAGCGACAGCTTTTTTTCATCGAGATGCCGAAAACATACGAAAATCTCAAGTGGTTTTGTTGTTGGCAACGAACGATACAGTAAGAGGCTTAAATTGCGGATATTGTGGCTCCAATTGTAAAGATAAAGATCAAAATATTCATTGCGTGTTTAACATTATTGATTTGGGTATTGCAATGGGTTCTGCAGTCTCTTCGGCAATGTTATACAAATTGGATAATCGCATATTGTATTCTGCAGGTAAAGCAGCATTGAAATTAGGATTTTTCGATAAAAATATACCATTAATTTTCGCTATTCCCTTTTCAATAAGTGAAAAAAATATTTTCTTTGACAGGAAATGATATTGTATATAGATGAAAGACAGGTAAATAATAATTTAACATTTTTTTATACAGAAATGATTTTTTATCTTATAAAATATTGTACATTTGCAAACCTTAAAAAGGGAGTTTAGCTCAGCTGGTTCAGAGCATCTGCCTTACAAGCAGAGGGTCAATGGTTCGAATCCATTAACTCCCACTAAATGAAAGCGCTTGCAAATATTTTGCAAGCGTTATTTTTTTATACTTTTAAATTATTAAACGATGGAAGCATTAGAAATGCAAAACAAACTTCAATTAATGCGTCATTATTATGAAAGCCAAATTACAAAAGATATAAGCTATCGAAAAAAAAGTTTAGATAGTTTGCGTAAAACAATTGTATTGAATGAAAAAGAAATAATGCAGGCTTTGTATGAAGATTTGCATAAATCACACTTCGAATCTTTTTCTACAGAAATAGGCTTGGTGCTAAAAGAGATTACATATCATATCAAACATTTAAAATCTTGGCAAAAGTCAGAAAAGAAATCTATGCCTATTTTATTTTTTCCTTCCACCAGTAAAATTATCAAAGAACCTTACGGACTAGTGTTGGTAATAGCTCCCTGGAATTACCCTTTTCAATTGTTATTCAGCCCGTTGATAGGAGCCATAAGTGCAGGGAATTGTGTGGTATTGAAAACATCACCCAATGCCCCTTCTACTGCAAAAATTATGGATAAGATTATCAAAACCTGTTTCCCGGAAGAGTACATTGCTATTTATCATGGAGACAGAACAGTAAATCAACTATTGCTATCACAACGCTTCGATTATATATTTTACACAGGAAGTCCTGCCGTAGGCAAAGTGGTGATGAAAGCTGCTGCCGAAAATCTAACGCCTCTTACCCTTGAATTAGGAGGAAAGAGTCCTTGTATTGTGGAGAAAGATGCAGACATACAAATTGCCGCACAAAGAATAGTTTGGGGAAAAACTATTAACTCAGGTCAGACATGTATTGCTCCTGACTATTTACATGTACATAAAAGCATAAAGAATGAGCTGATTTCAGCAATGAAACAAGCAGTTAAAATTATGTTTGGGGATAATCCTCAGCTTTCGCCCGATTATCCTCGAATAGTTTCTCAATCAGCCATGAAACGTTTAATTTCTTATTTAGACAAAGGAAATATAGTTTTTGGCGGTAAATTCGATTTAGATGATAAATATTTTGAACCTACTGTTATTGATAATCTGCCCAATGATGCTGAAATTTTATCGGAAGAAATCTTTGGACCCATTTTTCCCTTGATGATATTCGACGATATAGAGGAAGTGATAACTTATATAAATCAAAGAGAAAAACCTTTAGCTTTGTATTTTTTTACAAGAAATAAGAAAAAAGCAGAAAAGATGTTGCGTCAAACATCATCGGGAGGTGTATGTATCAATGATACGATAATTCATGTTGCCAACCATCGACTTCCTTTCGGAGGAGTTGGCAATAGTGGGATGGGAGCCTATCACGGGAAATACAGTTTTGATACATTTACCCATAAAAAAGCAACGGTAATGTCAAGTATATCTTTCGATATTCCCATTAAATATCCGCCCTATAAAGGAAAATTTGAAACATTCAAACGTTTTTTGAAATAGATACTGTCTTGTATATTAGGATTATTTTTTTATTTTCAAGTAAAATATTTTTTGTTTTTTATACAAAGGAGTAAAAGCATTTGTCAATATGCTTTCAAAAAGTACGATTTCATTCACTTGAAAAGTGAAAGAAAAAAGAGAGGTTTTTTTTTCAATTTCATTCCAAAAAAACTTCTTATCGTCGATGTTGTGAATGCGGGCTAGTGTAGCATGGGGAACAAAATTGCCGAATGAAGGTTTAAAACCGAAAGCACGCATACTTTTTTCCAATTCTTTATGCAGCATATTGATTTCCGTAATGATATCATCAGAACCCAGCCAAATGATTCGAGGATGATAACGGCTGCCAAAAGCACCGATACGGTTTAATGTAATTTTAAATGGAGCAATACAATTTGTGAGTTTTTCTATACTGTTTTCAATGGACGAAATCAAGTCGGGTGTTGTTTCACCTAGAAATTTCAAAGTAATATGCATGTTTTCAGGTTTTATCCAATTGATTTTATCCAGTTTATTGGATGATTGGTGCAAACGTTGACAAGCTGCTATGAATTCATTATCAAAAGGAATCTGAATGGCTATAAATAAATGTTTCATGGAGTTTGATTTTGATTAGGACTTTTCCAATATGCATTCTCGTCTTCATTTTCATCATCTTCTTCGTCAGAGAAAAATTCAGGCTTTTGAGGACCTTCTTTTTTAAAATAAAAAGCAGCAATGACTCCGGCAAGAGCACCGGTTGTATGAATTTCCCAGGAGATATTTTTTCCGGGAAAAAATTCCGGAAAGAATCCCCACACGATAGCGCCATATAAAAAAGTAATTATCAGTGAAAAGGCAATAATACTTCTTTCACGTTTTAATAGGGCAGAAGTTATAAAAAAGAAAAACATACCGTAAATCAAACCGCTGGCACCGATGTGGTATCCGCCTCGTGCAAAAAACCAACCCCAAAAACCACTGGCGAAATAAATGAAAAAGAAAATGGATATGGCTTTGCGTTTATATAAAAAAAATAAACCGAATCCTAATACTAACAATGAAGTGCTATTACTAGAAATATGATCGAAATCCAAATGTATCAAAGGAGCAAAAATGATTCCTATCAATCCTTTGGGATTTAAGGGGTGAATTCCCAGTAAAGCCATATCGAAGGGAATAAATAATCCGAATACATAAATAATCCAAATTACAATAATAAAACCTAAAGGAAAAAAAACAGCCTTTATTATTTCTTTTTTATCAGGATGCGAATGTCGTTGAGAATTAATCATACTTTATGTTAACGAAAAATAGAAAAAAATATGTCAGCAAATAGAGAAAAATAAATAGTGATTTGTAAAATAAATGGTAAAGTATCCATTTTTAGATAAATAAATTGTGAACAGAACAATTGTAATAAAATCGAAAAATTTTTTTTTTTGGTTTGAAATTTGCAAGTGATGATGTGGCTTGCAAAAAAAAACGCTACTTTTGCAAATTATT
>JAQVNO010000041.1 GCA_028703095.1 Bacteroidales bacterium | reverse complement strand
CCTTTGGATGCAAAATACAAACTTGTATCATTCACTAATGTAGGAAACATTTCATGATCATAACTGTTAACATTACTGCCTAAGTTTACAGGAGTACCAAAAGGTTTGTTTTTTTTGCTTCTTGTAGTTTTCCAAATATCATATCCCCCCATTGTTCCGGAAATATTAGAAACATAATACAGCGTTAATTCATCAGAGGTAATAATAGGATGTACATAATCGAATGTATCAGGTCCCAAAACGATTAACTCAGGTTCTGCCCAGGAACGTCCTTTTTTAACGGCTTGATAAATTTTACAATAGGATATTGTTTTCTTTTCATTCAAACAGCGGGTAAAATAAATTGTAGTTCCCTTAGGATTAAAGCTTGCTTCTCCTTCGTTATCATCGGAATTAACAATCCCGGCGTTATCAAATAATTCCGGCGTTGTCCATTCGCCGGGAAAAGTAATGTTTTTACTTTTTGGTTTTTTAGAAACATACAAATCCGAAAAAGACTGACCCGACCAAGCATCTTCTTTTTTACCGGTACTTCCTTCCCTAGACGAAGTAAATACTATTTCATTTTGTTTATTAGGAACACTCCATGTTGGAGACCAATCACTCAGCGGAGAATTAAAACGTTTAAAGTTTTCCACTTCATGACGTGTAGGATTATTTATCCATTCCGGAGCTACTTTGCAAGATTCGATTCTTCCATCAACCCTAGGATCTTCCGGCTTTGCTTGCTTATACCTTTCATAATACTTTAAAGCGGTAGGATAATCCTTTTCAATACGGAAAATGTCTGCCAATCGCATTAATATCAACGGATTATCTTTTTGATAATTCATTTTTTCAAGTCTCAAATATTGTTGTTTTGCTCTTCTTAGATTTCCTGTCATATAATAACATTCCGCCATACGAAACATAACCCTACGTTTTTCTACAGGATTTCTTTTTATCTTAGGATATGCTTTTTTATACATTTCCGCAGCCAACATATATTGGAAAGTACTAAACGCTTTGTCTGCATCTGCAGCCGGGGAACGTGTTTGCCCAAATACAGATACTGTCATAATTAATGATAAAATACTGACACAACCTATTCTACATATTCTCATCATAATATAATTTCATTAAAATTTCAATTTGCTAAAGTAACAAAAAAATATTTATCTTTTAGCGTTTTTATTTAAAATATTTTCAAATAACTTAATTTCTAGTGTCTTTTTCGTATAATTTTAATTTAACTTATTCATTAACTGCTTTTACTCATATCTAATGGCATCAACAATTTGTATTTTTCGCGTAACAAAATAAGCCGGAATAATTAGAACCGCAATACTCGCCAATGCCACCAATCCATTAATTATAAGCAGATGATTCCCTATTATTTCAATGGGCACATAGGACATATAATAGTTTTGCGGATTAAGTGTAATTATATGCCATTGATTTTGAATAAAACACAAAAACAATCCCACAGCATTGCCAATCAGCAGTCCTTTTATCAAGATAAGGGTGCTGATATGCAAAAAAAGATTTCGAATATTTTTATGATTACACCCTAAAGTTTTCAAAATACCAATGGTTGAAATTTGTTCCAATATCAATGTTAATTGTGTTGAAATAACCGATATACATATTACTATAATAATTAAAATTAAAAGAACAGTAATATTTTGATCAAATAATCCTATCCAATCAAAAAGACTCTTATTCCTTGAGATTAAGGTTTGAGCATTCAAATTATAAGGAATTAAGTCATTAATTTCATCGTTAGTAATGTCCAATTGATTAAAATCAAATACATTAATTTCAAATCCATCGATTTGGTCTCGATTCCAATCATTCAACTTTTGAATAATTTTCAAATCACATACGGCATATCGTTCATCAAAAGAAGCCATATCTGTTTTATATATACCTTTAACGATAAAAACACGTTGACGCGGAGGGTCTTGTACAAAATAAATGATTAATTTACTTCCCGTATCTAAAAGCAAGCGTTTCGCTGTAATGTCTGAAATTAATATATCATTGACAACGCTTGAATCTCGAAGCTTGATGATTCCCCCTTTCACGAGGTGTTTTGAAAAAAAAGAACAATCATAATCAACATCAATTCCTTTTAAGACAATACCTTCTATTTCATCTTCCGTTTTAAGAATGCCTGCCTTGGACGCAAAACCTTGAATATTTTTCACATTTGACAATTGCTTAATTTGCGACACAAAGGGAGAAGTTTTTTGGATAGGTATTTTCTGATAGGATTCATTGTTGTCAAAATAGGAAATTTCAATATGAGAGCCGAATCCGATTACTTTTTTTTGTATTTCACTTCGAAAACCGGTGGTGATAGCAAAAACCAATATCAGAACACAAACTCCCAAAGCAATACTTATAATAGAAATAGTTACTATCGGTTTTGAAAAACGATGGCTTTTGCTTTTAAGTATCCTATTCGAAATGAAATTTGTAAAACGCATCCTTAAACAATTATTTCAACCATATTGAAAAACCGGCTTTTACCACAGGATTACCTAATACATCCTGATCCGGAGTATCGGTAAAATTATATAACAACAATAAATAAATGGCATAGTTATCTGATGGTTTTTGATAATACCCTCCACCTACCATTAAATTATTTGACCACAATCTTTTTGCATCTATATTGGGAACCCGCCAATCCTCCTTATAGTTAATAAGCTGGTATTCAACATGAGCGCACAGATACCTTAAAAAGAAGGCTTCGGCAAAGACACTTCCTCCAAAAAAATGAGCAGAAACAGGAGGCGTAAATCCATCTTTATTTTGAATAAACATATACGAAAATCCCACCCCCGATGATAACCAATCGGTAAAATGATAGGAAATATGAGGAGAAAGCTGGATATAAGTATAACTTCCTATTTGCAAGCCGAAATTACCACCTACAGACACATTCTGCAGCCAATCATAGTGTTTTATTTTAGAAGTGTCTTTGGCTACAGGAGCTTTATGATAACTTACATCATCGGATTGAGCATAAGCTGAAGCAAACATGCCTCCGAAAATACATAAAACAAAAATATATTTATTATAATTCATGAACATCTTTTAAAGCACTTATAATATACGTAAAAACAGTATAAATTGTTATATTTAAAATGAACAGAACCCTAATTTAATAACGCTTTGACGCCTTGTAAAAAATTATTTGAAAAATAAAAATTAGCAAGAGCGTAGCCGTTACATTTAATAATGCTATTCCGAATACCAAGAAAAAGTTTTGAAAACTCATGGCATCCAAAAAGAAAAAAACGACATGATGGATAAGTGTAAGATATAGAGCATATTGAAAATACCAAGAAAACTGCATATCCCACAAAATAGGGCGTAAATGTTCTTCAAATTTTATCTGTGTCGATATTATACGAATCATAGGCATTCGTAGAAAGGCAATCAAAACGGAGGCAGCTGCATGTTGACCCAACACCCCTGTAAATAAATCAACGGATATTCCCATAGCAAAACCTAACAATACTACCAAAGATTTCGACATATGAAAAGGTAAAACCAGAATAAACATAATATAAACCATCGGTGTAATCATGCCCCATAAAGATATGTTATTAGCAAGTAGTATTTGGCATAAAAGCAACAATAAGAAAGTCAATCCATATATTATTTTATTCATTCTTAACTTTTTCTTTTAATTCATTTAATTGTCCAATATAATTATTTTTCACAACCCATACTTTATTTACCCTATCTAACTTTTCAAACAAGAAAACATCTAATACAAAATATCCGCCCCTAGCTTGCTTATCAATTTTTGAAACTATTCCAATCGGATAGTTTTCGGGAAAGATAAGTGAGTGTTGAACAACTACAGTATCTCCTATTCGTATATTCTCAACAGAGGATATATTCTTCAATTTTGCTTTGGAATGATTTACCCCATCCCACACCAATATGCCGGCAACTTCTTTCTTTACTATTTTTGCACTAATACTAAAATCATTATGCAACAAAGATAAAACTATGCTGAAATTAGAGGAAACATCTTTTACAATACCTACAATTCCAAAGGGAGAAATTACTCCCATGTCGGCAGCAATACTATCCTTGCTGCCTTTATCTAAAATTAAATAATTGTTTTGCAAATGGGTTGTGTTTTCTATTACATTGGCTTTCAAATATTCAAAAATTGTATTTTGCAAAGAATCCGTATATTTTTCTTCTATAGATGGATGTAATTGATGATTATAAACCTGAGAAATTAAGGTTCTGTTTTGATCTTGTAAATTTTCATTTATTTTTTTTAAATGAATATATTCTTTGTAGGTAGCTCTTGCTTCAAGAAAAGGACCTGAAATCTCTTTTGAAGAAGCATTGATGACCCATTGTCTGTAAGAGCTCGATTGGTAAATAAAAAGCATACATATAATTTCCAATGCAACAAATAGAAAAACATGCGTATTTTTAAGGATAAAATCGAAGAGATTTCGCATCTATTATTTAATTTTAGCTTCCAAATCCGAAATACGATTAACGATACTGGGCAAATGTTTAAAGATAGCATAGGATTTGATACATTCCGATGCATTGAAAGCAGGAGTCCCCAAGACAACGCTATTATCCTTAAAGCTGTTATTAACGGCGCTTTGAGCACCTACTTGCACATTATCTCCTATATTCAGATGCCAATTCACTCCTACTTGTCCTCCGAAAATACAATTTTTTCCGATTTTGGTTGAACCGGCAATACCGCACATGGCAGCCATAACGGTATTTTCACCGATTTCGCAATTATGTGCTACTTGAATAAAATTACACAATTTTACCCCTTTACGTATCATTGTTGACCCTAAAGTTGACCTATCAATGCACGTCAGCGCTCCAATATCTACATTATCTTCAATAATAACATTGCCTAATTGCGGAATTTTAGTGTATTGCTTATCGTCTTGAGGAGCAAAACCAAAACCATCGGTACCGATTATTGCCCCTGCATGCAGGGTGCAATTGTTACCAATCACACACGAATGATAGATTTTTACACCTGAATATAAAATGGTATTATTACCAATTGTTACGTTTTCCGCTATGTGTGTATGGGGATAGATTTGTGTATTATCGCCAATAACAACACCCTCATCGATAGAAACAAAATCACCTATATATACATTTTCTCCTAATTGTACATTTTCGGCAATGGCAGCATGTTTTGAAATCCCTTTTTTTCGATGCGAATCTTGGTACATGGTCATTAATTTTGCGAAAGCCAAATAAGGATTATCAACGCGAATCAAAGAACACGTTAAAGGGCGTACAGGGATAAACTCATTATCTACCAATACGGCTGTTGCTTGTGTAGTATAAATAAAGTGGGTGTATTTGGGATTGGCTAAAAAAGATAAACCTTCTTCCTCTCCTGCATCGATTTTTGAAAATTTGCTGATAACGGCATCCGGATTTCCTTCTACCTTTGCGCCTATCATATCGGCAATTTGTTGTACTGTAAATTTCATATCGTATTATTTTGAAAATTTCTTATTTATAACTTCATTGCTTTTACAATATTGTTTATTTTATCATTTAATTTTTGATGGATGGCATCAAAATCCTTTTTCCGATTCAAGGTCTCTTTTACACTGAAATAAAATTTAATTTTAGGTTCTGTTCCGGAGGGGCGAACGGTTACTTTACTGCCATCTTCCAGAAAGAACTGCAATACATCCGATGACGGCAAGTCAAGCGGCAGGATGGAACCATCCATGCAATTTATTTGTTTTAGTAAAAGAATATCATTAATTCTTACCACTTTAGAACCGTTAATCTCGGTCGGAGCTTGATTTCTAAAAGCATGCATCATCTGTTTTATCTCTTCCGAACCTTGTTGTCCTTTACGGGTGATGGAAATCAGATGTTCTTTATAGAAGCCATATTCGAGATAAACATCAATTAGTATATCGTACAATGTTTTTCCTGCTTCTTTTGCCACGGCTGCCAATTCAGCCAGGATAGCACAAGAAATAACGGCATCTTTATCTCTTACAAAATCACCTGCCAAGCAGCCGAAACTTTCTTCCCCGCCGGCAATAAATTCTTTTATACCTTCGTATTGTCTTATTTTTTCGGCTATGTATTTGAATCCCGTTAAGACATCGTAACACGCTACGCCTTCTCTATCGGCCATATCTTTAATTAATTCCGTTGTTACGACAGTTTTAATTACATATTGATTGCCATTTATTTTTCCCTTGCTTTTCCATTCTTTAAGCATATAATACACCAAGAGAGTTAAGGTCATATTGCCGTTAAGCAGTTCATAGTCGCCATTGCTTTTCTTCACGGCAACGCCGATACGGTCGGCATCGGGATCGGTAGCTAAAACAATGTCTGCATCCATGGCTTTTGCTTGATTGAGAGCCATGGTCATGGCAGCTACTTCTTCGGGATTGGGAGATTTGACTGTGCTAAAGTTTCCATCCGGAACAGCCTGCGCTTCGACCAAAGATACGTTGGTAAATCCGAAAGCACGCAAAGCCCTTGGAACCATATACACACCCGTTCCGTGCAAGGGAGTATATACTATTGTTAAATCCTTTTGTTTTTCTATAATTTCGGGATGCATTGACAAGGCTTTTACTTTTTCCATATAAGGCACATTCACCTCTTCTCCGACATAGCTAATCAAACGTTCATCCCCGTGAAATTTTACCTCCGCAATTGATTTTATTTTTTGCACTTCCGCAATTACATTGTTATCATGAGGTGGAACCAATTGTCCGCCATCGTTCCAATACACTTTATAGCCGTTGTATTCCTTGGGATTATGCGAAGCGGTGATTACGATACCCGTATCGCACTGCAGATATCGAATGGCAAAAGACAATTCCGGAGTAGGTGTAATTTCATCGAATAGATAAACTTTAAATCCGTTGGCGGAAAGAACATCGGCAGTTATTTTCGAAAAATACGAACTGTTGTTTCTTGAATCATAAGCAATAACTACTGAGGCTTGTCTGTCTTTTACATATTGTTTCACATAATTAGCCAAACCTTGCGTCGCCATGGCAACCGTATACTTATTCATACGATTGGTGCCCACTCCCATGATGCCTCGTAAACCGCCGGTACCAAACTCCAGGTCTTTATAAAAAGCATCGGCGAGTTCGTTGGGGGCTGTAGTCATCATCGTGCGTATTTCTGTTTTGGTATCTTCATCAAAGTCGCCGACTAACCATGTATTTACTCGTTCATTGATTGCTTTTTCCATATCTTAATGTTTAAATTTTATGAAATGAATGATGTAATCTGCATTTTAAATGCAAAAGTAATTATTTTTTAAAAGAGAATGCATACCACAGGAAAATTATCTTTGAAAACGTTTTTACGTTTTTATGGACAAAGACATTAATCCATGTTTTTTACCACTTGTACCAAGCGGATAAATTCACGGCGATAACCCTGTTTATCTTTGCCTAGTGCCGACTCCGCCAACGAAATAACTGCCTCGTACGTTGCATTTCCTTTAAAATCGGAATTCCGAAGCAATTGACCAAACATGGCTACTGCTGCCGCAAAGCGAAAATCATCGGACAATTTATCCGCCTTTGTATCCACCACAGGGATTTCCATTTTATTACTTTCGTTGGCAGCGGGTAATTTATAGCGTAATTTCACCGTCATTAATTCCGGAGAATCGGTAAGGGTGTTCGATTTTGATTTTAAGTTTTTCTGGTATTTCAAACTATCAACTTTAGGCAAGAGATTAAACTCCACTCCAACAGGAACAACTTCATAGAATGCCGTTACCGTATGACCGGCACCCATTTCTCCGGCATCTTTCGTATCGTCGTTAAAATCTTCTTTGTCCAGCAAACGGCTTTCATAACCCACCAAGCGATAGGCTTGCACTTTAGCCGGGTTGAATTCAATTTGCAATTTCACATCTTTCGCCACAACATACATTGTGCTTCCGAATTCATTAATAAGCACCTTATTTGCTTCTTGTAAATTATCAATATAGGCATGGTTACCGTTTCCTTTTTGTGCTAAGGTTTGCATGCGATTATCTTTATAATTTCCCATCCCATAGCCTAAAACGGTAAGAAAGATACCGCTTTTTCTTTCCGTTTCTATTAAAGATTCCAAGCCTGCAATGTCGGATATTCCGACATTAAAATCCCCGTCAGTGCACAAAATGACGCGATTATTTCCGTTTTCAATAAAATTTTTCTTTGCTATTTTATACGCCAGTTGGATACCGGCGCCACCTGCTGTTGAGCCTCCGGCTTCAAGCGTTTCCAATACATCCTTTATTTTTTGCTTATCCGCTCCTGAAGTAGACGGCAATACTTCACCGGCAGCCCCTGCATAGACTACGATGGAAACTCTGTCTTCATCTCTGAGGTTGTTAACCAATAATTTCAAAGAAGATTTTACTAATTCTAATTTATCATAACTATACATAGAACCTGAAACATCTATCAAGAACACAAAATTGGAAGCAGGGAGTTTTTCAGAAGATATTTCTTTGGCTTTAATGCCTATACGCACCAATTTATGTTGATTGTTCCAGGGACAATTTCCTACTTCGGTGGTTACACTTACAGGGTTTTCGCCTTGGGGTTGCGGATAATCATAGCTGAAATAATTAATCAGTTCTTCGGTACGAATGGCATCGACAGGGGGTTTCTCTCCTTTATTAATAAAACGTCGCATATTGCCGTAAGATGCCGCATCAACATCTGCCGAAAAGGTAGATAATGGTTCGTCCATAGCCATGATAAAGCGATTCTCCAGATTCTTGGTATATTCTTCGGTATTCTCTTCTATGGGCTGATAATAGGTTCTTCTCCTACTTTTAACCCCATCTACAACATACATTGTTTTCCCCGGTCGATTTCCTCGAACAGATTTACCCGGCATTGAAGTTATGGCTACTCCTAGCATGACTTCGCCACAACTCAAAACAACATTTTGTATACAAACAGTATCCGCGTGTAAGGTTAAATTTTTTGTTTCAAAGCTTTTACATCCCACATAGGAAACTATTAATGTATACGTTCCCGATTTCACATTAAGCGAATACATGCCATCCGTTCCGGTCGTCGTTCCCATTATCAAAGATTCACCTTGCATTAATTTTACTGTTGCATAATCTAGTGCTTGTCCATTATCGTCTGTTATTTTGCCGGTTAGTGTAGCAAAGGAACTTACTGTATCGTTTTGTGCCGATGCATACACCACTATAAGCATCCATAGACTGATAAGAAGCATGATTTTTTTATTCATCGTTAGGTAGTTTTATGTGTTAATGTATTATACGTTATTTTTTGCAAAAATAATGTTTTTTATAATCCGATAGTGTATTATTTGCAAAAATTATGATTGAAGCGTTAAACACTCAGCGTATTTTGATGATTGCTTAAGGCTATAGTAAATGTTTATTCGGCTTGCAATGCATAAGTGAGATGGATATTGTTGCTCATAATCCTATTTTAAAAGGGATTATTATACTTTATTTTTTTTCCTTTTGACCTGTTAATATGGTTGCTTCCACTGTATTGTGAATGGCATAATCTTTAATAAAAAATCGATGACCTACCGTATTTATCCGCATCCAACCGAAATGGGTTCCATCTTTTTTAATGAATTTTAAGGCAACAAACACATCCGTATTTGAAGGTATCATGTTTAATTCCCCATTGGTATATTGCTTCCAAATTCTATAATCAATATAATTGCCTATTTCAACATTTTCTAAAATAGGATCTAAATGAGCACTCCGTCGGTCTCCATAATAAATAAAAATACTATCCTGAAGGCATGTCATTTGAGGACACCTTAAAAAATCATAATATGGACCCGCAAATATATCATTGATATTATCTTCAAATAAATCTATATATTTTTCTTTTAACCCTGCCGTATCGTCAAAATCAAAGCATATATCCGGATTGTAATCTACATAATGAATCGCTTTTTTCGGTTCCGGTTCTATCGGCTCCGGTTTACAATGCATAAATAGAAGAGATAAAAGGATAATTACTATTGTTTTAAAAAGTGTTTTCATGGCTAATAATTTACATCCTTGTTAATTCAACATTATACATTCCACCTTTTTCTATATTATGAATTTGTAAAACAATAAAATCTTCACCGCTGGTATAGATTCTTGTTGGAAATAAAGTAGAATCATTATACATTTCATAACCATAAAAATCCGTACTTTTTCTTAACCAATAGAAAGTTTTTCCAAATCCAAATGGCTTTAGACCGGTGTATTTTACATCACAGGTTAAATCATCGTGAAAATAAAAAATACCTTTGTTTTCTAACACCGTAACATACACACCACCTTTTGAGCAAGTATCCATGCGGGTAATTTTCCATTTCCCGTACATAAACTGTTCGGGATCGGTTAAATCATACTTTTTACATCCTGTTAGCAAAAGTGTTATCAATAAACATCCTACATATATTATATTTTTTGTTTTCATACCTTGCTGTTTTAATTTGTTATTCCATTTGTCCGGCTAAAATTGCATTTTCTTTTGACTCGTTAATGGCTCTACCAATAATATGTAGTAACTTTTTATCGGCTGATAACGAAACTTTTATCCACCCGTAGCAGTGATAAATTGAACCACCACTAATATAGTTTTGCATCATATACCCTATATATTTTTTGCCTTTGCCTGCAAAATTATCCAAATATACAGTGTCTTTGGATGAAAAATACCTTTTCGATGAAATGGTATCTCCTTCATTTAATAACACAAATTGATTGTTATTTATCAAAAAATCATACGAATCGGTAATTCCTTCAGGTATGGTATCGGGTATAATATAATGCAAAAAAGATTTATTTCCATCATTTGTTTCACTTATAGCAAAATAAGCATAATTAAAAATATTATAACTGTTTAAAATTTCAACTGTATCGTTAATTTCGTAATACATAATATAATCCGGTTTGGGATGATCTCGGTCTTCGCACGCAGTAATAATAAAGACTAGTACTATTAAATAGATAAGTTTTCTCATTTTAAAAATTTCATTGTTTTTTTTTGCAAATAAAAACAATTAATCCATACGATTCTCTTTTTTATTTATTTTTTTTTTTTGAATTTCAGCTGTTTACACTAAGGGGAAGAAAAGAAAGGAAAATATACCCCTGTTTTTTGGAAGGATTTGTTTAAATTATTTATTTTATCATCTCTTAAGCGAGGCTAAACATGCAATATATTATTGTTTTTTAGCTTTTTTTCTTATTTTATAAAGCATTCATAATGTGTGCTTTTGAAGCTTTGAAAATTATTGCGTCAATAATGAAAATTATTGCGTCAATATTTGAAATTATTGCGTCAATAAATTAATTTATTGCGTCAATAATTTTGGGTGGCTTTGTAAGGTGTTTTTAGCATGAAAATTTCTTACTCTAAAAATAGGGTAAAACAACCATACATTGATGGGAAAAATAAAAGGATTTCTTTAAAACACCTTGAATCGGGAAGTCGAAGCATGGGAAATTTACTTATTGCAGAATTTCCGGGTGTTCGTTGATGTATTTTTTCATATTGTCGTAGCCCAACTGATAGATTTCCAAATAATTTTTATAGCTAAACAAGTTGTATTTATAAGTATTTAATCCTTTTATCGGGATATAGAAATCGCATTGTTTGTATCTGTTTTCATTGATGGCTTCGTCCATAATGGCATAAATATTCGGGACGAGGTCATCGGCTTTAATAGTCGTATCGTAAGGTGTAAAATTGATAACGTTTATACCGATAATTTTATCACACTTGGCTTGCACCAGGGGCTCGACCGGAAAATTATTTTTAACTCCCCCATCGACATACTCCACTCCTTCAACAACGCAATATTCATACACTAAAGGAAGCGAAGAGGATGCGATTACATACTCTTTCAAGAAATTACCATCGCCTATGTATTTAATTTCCGCTTTTCGTATATCCACACAACAGACATATAGTTTGATAGGCAGGCTATCGAAACTATTATAGGGGATGTATTTATCCAAGACAGCACGCAATTGGTCGTGTTTGATAAAACCTCCTCTTGGATTGGCGCGTATGTCCATAATGGTTTTAATGCGGTATCCTTTTTCTACGCGTATCATTTCTAATAATTGAGCCGGTTTTAGTCCGCTGGCATATAAGACGCCTACCACACTCCCCATGCTGTTACCGGAAATCATTGTTGGCTTAATCCCTGCATCTTCCAATGCCTGGATGGCGCCTATGTGTGCAAATCCCAAAGCACCGCCCCCGCTCAAACAAAGTCCTATGCTTTTGCTTGTGTCTACAGGCGATTGTGATGCTACAGTTTGTATCGCAATTAAAAAACTGATGATAATGATTGTGTGTTTACTAAATCTCATAACTAAAAATTTTAATGCATAACGAAAATTAATGTGTATTATTATTATATTTCCCGAAAGGAAGTATTTTAGAATTTCACTATCAGTTGCATACGTATGTCTGTTTTCGTATTATTGTTGATTTCATCCGGACCGGAGCCTATGGTTTGTTTATCTTTATAAAACGTTTGTGAAATCCGGAGCCATACATCCACATAGGAAGTGATATCTGCTTTTATCATCAGGTAAAAACGATTTCCCTTGCTGTAATACGCAGGGATGGAAGAAGCGTATAACACATCGTTTTCATAGGCATACATCCGCGTATCGTAGGAATCGGTATGAAACAAAGCATAACGTCCGGTTACAGTCAGCCATTTATATTTCCATCGGATGTCCTGATATAATAGATACCCGTTTTGCTTCTCGCAAGAATCGTTGGCATAAAAAACCACATACTCTATACATGTTTTTAATTGTATGGATGGAATAGGGTCTATTTTAATATGTAAACGATAATTCTGCTTACGGGTTTGCGTTAGTTGGTTGTAATACGCTACGGATTGATTAATTTCTTTCGATGTATATTTCACTCTCAGATAAATCATACATCTTGAATGCAGGTTACACGTTAACTGCGAAAAAACAGCAAAGCCGTCGGAGGGAGCATCCACTCTGTATTTTAACCACATAAAACGGAAATAATCGACATGAGCATTCCAGGTAATATATTTATTCAGTATCGCACTGAATCCGAAAAACAAGCCGGTTTCGTTGGCAGTGGAAGAGGATTCGCCAAAAGCAGCGGGCTGTATTGCCTGATAATTCACGCTATAATACCGATGCAGGAGGGAAATAGTAAACAATGGATCGGCATAAAACACCAAACCGTTCAACAAAGCAAATCCTTTATTATCGCTGATGGCATTTTCGCCGAAAATGCTTACTTTTTTTAAAACAGCATTGTAGGTAATGCTGGCATTTAAAAGTCCTTGTTTATTGCATGTAAATTGATTATAAGGAGATAATTTCCTTTGCAAGGGTTTATCCATGTATGCATAAAACACGCCGGCACCTATTCGAAACACACGCTTGGTATAGTACCCGAATACACCGGCTGTATGTTGGTGTATGCTGTTTTCCTTTTCAATTTCTGCAAGCGTTCGATGGTACCCTGTTTCCTGCAAGGATAAAATATAGCTTTCTTCTTTATCAGAAGTGTCGCTGAGACCGGCATCTTTTGAACGATAGGAATAAAAAAAGGCACATTTTATTTTTTTAAATTGCAATTCACCGGCACAGCCTCTCATATAATTATTTTCGTTAGAGGAAGTATAAGGGTTTATGGATTTTGCATAATGAAAGGTCGATATGGAATTCGTTGGTGTTTGCGACGAATACCCAATCCACATTGCCAATCCCTGTCCGAATTGCACTTGATAATCGCCTATTGCCAGCGCTTTCAGCCATCCGAAATCTTTTAAAAAAAAATGAAAGGAGTAAAAGTCAAATCCCGGTTTATTGCTTCCTTTAAACAATTCTTCTCCCGCATCTTTTTCAGCGGTAAAGCCAAAGCGAATTTTGGATTTATAATCAAATTTATACTTCAACAAACAGTACTGCTTACTCCCTTGATAGACAGCATTGGGATTGGATAGTGACAGCGCTTCCGATTCTGACACATAGGCGGACTGCGGCTCCAGAATTTGAGCATACCGCATCAATAGCATATTTTTCCCGTATTTGACAATTTTTTTAAACCGTAACTTTTCATGTTTGTTAACAGGAAGAATAACGATATAGGGCAAGATTGAAGCGATTTGTTCTTGTGTAAATCCTTCTATGGCTGCCAATTCATACTTGGTTTGCAAGGGACCAAATTCATCCAAATAACGTCTTAAATGGTAAATTTGATAGTCATTAAGTTTGAAAACAGACATCAGTACTTCGTAATCCGGTTGATTGATATTCATTTTATGTTCGGCATAATAGGCAATATTCTCTTCTATTTCACTATAATCGGACTCATTATCATTCTCTTCAGCTAAATTTTCTATTTCATCTGCTATTTTTTCTTCCTGCAAATTTGTAGATGTAGGGAAAGAAGTGCTATCGAGCTGTGCAAATGACCAATTCCCCATGAGAGAAAGCAAGCCAATAGAAAGTGTTTGTACTACCTTCGCTTTCATATTATTTAATGTTTAAAATCATAGATAGTTGAGGACTATATCCCAGAACCGTATGATAAGTAGAGGCAACATCAATAGAAAATAGTTTTGATTTCCATCCTACGCCAAGGGCGTATTCAAAATCGGGGAAACTGAGTCCGCCCCGAAGATATACATCTTTTAGTATCGTATATTCTACGCCCAGCCGGCACAAGGTTTTCATATCCATGTCTTTTTCAACGTCGACCAAGAGCAAGCATTTTTTGGATATTTCATAGGAGCAACCCAATCGCAATATAGTAGGGATGTATTCTTTGGTGTCATTATAGGTACTCATGGCAAGATGAGCCGGATTAAACACATGAAAACCTATGCCTACTGACTTCGTTACCTGGGCATACATGCCTATTTCAAAGGTAAAGCCGCTGCATTTTCCATAGGCAGCATCTCCAAAATAATTCAACAGATAATCAAACCGTAAGCCGAAAGCAAAAACATTGGCAAAGCATTTGGCATAGGAAATACCGGCATTTAACTCCCCATAGTTTACATGCCCGAAATGAAGTACATGCACACCGAAAACCCCGGCTTTCGATACCGGCAACATATATCCCAAGCAGGAAGTAGAGGTTTCCTTCAGTAAAAAGCGATTGTCATAAAAGATTCCGACACTCATTTTGTCATAAAATGTCATCATGGCAGGATTATTAAAGACAGACCAATAATCTTTTAAGCCAACCGAGCAATAAGACATGCCGGCACTTCTGGCTCCTACTATGGGAGCATAATTTATGGAATATAGCGAAAGACTGTTAGATAATACTATATAGAATAGCAAGCGTTTCCAAATTTGTTTGTTCGAATGCATAATGGTTTATTTTAAAAATCTACGGCAAAAATAATAAAAAAAATTATATAAAAATTGTAAAAATCAAAAAAAAGAATTTACCAAAAAAAAAGCACCTATCCATTCAAGATTATGTATTATTTTTGTACCTTTGCAAGCTAATTTAAACCCATATTTTACACTTCCAATGAATAAGAAATTTGCTGAATATAAGAATCTTAATCTTGTTGAGTTAAGTAATTCCGTTCTCGATTATTGGGATAAAAACAAAACTTTTCTGCAAAGTGTCGAGCTTCGTGAAGGCAAAACACCCTTTATTTTCTATGAAGGACCTCCATCTGCCAACGGGAAACCGGGCATTCACCACGTAATGGCACGTGCCATCAAAGATATTTTTTGTCGTTACAAAACCCAAAAAGGATTCTATGTCGAACGCAAAGCCGGTTGGGATACACACGGATTACCCATTGAATTAGCTGTAGAACATAATTTAGGCATTACGAAAGAAGATATAGGCGTAAAGATATCGGTCGACGAATACAATCAAGCCTGCCGTAAGGAAGTAATGAAATACAAAGACTTATGGGATGAGCTAACAGTAAAAATGGGCTATTGGGTCGATTTGGATCATCCGTATATTACCTTTGAAAACCAATATATTGAAACATTGTGGTATTTGCTGGCACAGATGTATAAAAAGGGATTATTATATAAAGGCTATACCATACAACCCTATTCCCCTGCCGCCGGAACCGGACTCAGCTCCCACGAATTGAATATGCCCGGCTGCTATAAAGATGTGAAAGACACAACTATTATTGCCCAATTTCATCTGTCGGCACGGCAACCCGAACTAAAAGCCTGTCCTTGGGGTTTTAACGGATCTATGCCGGAATCGGTTTATATGCTTGCGTGGACAACCACTCCTTGGACCTTACCTTCCAATACCGCTTTAGCTGTAGGGCCTAACATTGATTATGTGTTAGTAAAAACTTTCAATACTTATTCTGCTAAACCCATACTTGTCATTTTAGCCAAAGCTTTATTACACGCTCATTTTCCCGAAAAAAACGCCGAACTATCATTCGACGAATACAAAGCAGGCGATAAAAACATCCCTTATCAAGTCGTTGCCGAATGCAAAGGCGCAAATTTAATCGGGATTCACTACGAACAACTCATCCCGTGGGTAAACCCGGGCGAAGGCGCCTTCCGCGTGATTGCCGGTGATTATGTTACAACAGAAGATGGTACAGGGATCGTTCATATTTCCCCTACTTTCGGTGCCGATGATGACCGCGTTGCCAAACAAGCCGGTGTGCCTCCGCTTTTTATGTACGACCGCGAAAATAAACGCCAACCTATGGTTGATAAAGCAGGAAAATTCTATATCATCGAAAACCTTGACCCTGATTTTGTAAAAAACAATGTTAATCTCGATTTATACAAAGAATTTGCCGGTCGTTATGTAAAAAACGCATACGATACGAAAGCCGACACCAACGAAGGTTCTTTGGATATTGACCTTTGTGTGATGCTCAAACAACAAGATTTAGCCTTCAAAATCGAAAAACAAACACACAATTATCCCCATTGCTGGCGAACTGATAAGCCCATTTTATATTATCCCTTAGACAGTTGGTTTATTCGTACAACCGCCGTTAAAGAACGTATGATTGAACTAAACAAAACTATCCAATGGAAGCCCGAATCAACAGGAAGCGGTCGTTTCGGCAACTGGCTGGAAAATTTAGTAGATTGGAACTTATCCCGCTCCCGTTACTGGGGCACACCACTTCCAATCTGGCGTACGGAAGATGGGAAAGAAGAAATCTGCATCGAATCGGTAGCCCAACTGCGTCAAGAAATCGATAAAGCCATTGCCGCCGGTTTTATGGAAGAAAATCAGTATCAATCGGAAGATTATCGAAATTTTGATTTACATCGTCCTTACATTGATAAAGTTATACTAATTTCGCCCTCCGGACAGAAAATGACGCGCGAACTTGATTTAATCGATGTATGGTTCGATAGTGGT
>JAQVNO010000001.1 GCA_028703095.1 Bacteroidales bacterium | reverse complement strand
CCTAAGTCTTACGATAAAGATGTGAAAAATTTCGTTGCTTTTCTTGAAGAAGGATTAGCTAATTTTAAAAAGCAATAATGCTGTATTTATTTTATATATCGGCGTTAACAAACGCTTATAATTAATTAATGAGAAAGAAAAAAGATAATAATAATCTTATAAGTATAAAAAATCGGAAAGCGGAATTTGAGTATTTTTTAATAACAAAATATACTGCAGGAATTGTGCTTACCGGAACCGAAATTAAATCCATTAGGGCAGGAAAAGCTAATTTGACGGATGCTTATTGTGTGTTTGAAAACAATGAGTTATGGGTTAAAGGTTTGCATATTTCCGAATATTTACAAGGGAGTTATAATAATCATGAACCTAAGCGTGATCGTAAACTATTACTTACCAAAAGAGAATTGCGAAAGTTAGAATCAAAGTTGAATGATAAAGGGACAACGATTATCCCCACACTTTTATTTGTAAATGAAAAAGGCTATGCAAAATTAGATATTTATCTTGCTAGAGGGAAAAAAATGTATGATAAGAGGGCAACGATAAAAGAAAAAGATGAACGAAGATCAGAAGAAAGAGGATATTAACGTAGTTATGTGCTATGTATTATATGCATACATTAAATTTCAATTAAACAGATCAGTAAAAGTTATATTTTCACTGCTCTAATAAATACGTAATCAATTAAACCTCTTCGATGTACAAATCCTAATAACCAAGATATAAATGTGAGCCCTATTCCTATTCGGTATCCTCTTGTTTGAATAGCATTTTGAATAGAATTCCATTTTAAATTATATTTTGAAAATCCAGGAAAGACTTTATTTCCGACACTCTCAGCCGTATCGACCTTGAAGCCAATCTTTTCAAGTAATACACTTAATTCAGGTACAGACATCCAATTTTCTTTGGGCATATGCCAATGTTTTGCACAAAAATTACTAACTATTTTATTAAAGCTGTTTTTTAAAGCAGCTTTTTTGTCAACCATGATGTCAGAAAGTAATAAGACACCGTCTTTTTTTAATACTCGAAAGGTATTGCGTAAGAACACTTCTCTGGTGTTGAAGTGTGCAGGGCCTTCTATTCCAATCACATAATCAAAACTATTTGATTCGAAATCAAGTTTACATGCATCCATTTTTTTAAATTCAATTTGTTCGGAATTGGCTTTAAGTGCATTCTGCTCTTTGGCGAAATTTATGTGGTCTTCCGTTATATCAATAGCTATTATTTTATGAGGTCGAATACAGTCAAAAATTTTCTTTGTTTCAGCTCCATAGCCACAAGCAACATTTAATATTTTTCCTGAAGTATTTGGTTTTTCAAATTGAAGAATTTTGTTTATCAGAGCATCGACAGCCTGACGATAATGTTTTATGTTTTCTGTCCAATATCCGAAGGAAAGATAGCCTCCATCTTGCAACCCTCTTGTATCAGAACCATGAGAATAGAATTTCTCTACTCTCTTTTCATGCGTTAATTTCATTAGTGAATGTTTTTTTAGTGAAAACAGCTCAAAATAAATGCTGTAAGTTAATAGTGAGATTTATTGTTACAAAAGTACATTTTATTTGCACGCATTCTGTAAATAATATCACTTTTATAAGAATTTTTCTTTTGTTAAAGTGATTGCTTCTTGAAATTGTTGTTCTATGTGAGGATTCGTAATTCCTTTGTGTTGATTAAAGTTAGAATCAAACAAAGGCAATGAGAATGTTGTTGCTATGGTTGCTCCATGTATAGGAAATTGAAATTTAGCTATTTCAAGGGAGCTTGCACCACCTCTTTTGCCGGGAGATGTAGATAATAGTAAAATGTTTTTATTTTCAAACATTTTGTATTTGATTCGCGAAACCCAATCGAATAAGTTTTTAAAAGCAGCTGAAAAATTTCCATTATGTTCAGCCATGGAAATGATTAGTGAATCAGCTTCTTCTATTTTTTCTAAAAACCGAAAAATAGGTTCAGGATAGTCAATACTTGCTTCCACATCTACAGTGAATAGAGGAAGAGGATAATCGTTTAAATCCAGCAATTCTATTATAGTATTATCAAACTGCTGTGCAGCATAATGTGCCAACTGTTTATTAATAGAATTTTTACTATAGGAAGCACCAAAAGCAATTATTTTTTTCATTTTTTACATTATCTAATTATTTCCCAATTTTCAATGTTTCCTTCTTGTAAAACAAAAAGAGGATGAATCTCAATTTCCGGTAATAAAGTAAGCAGGTGGTATTTGTTCTGGTCTCTTAATTTTAATTTATTTAGTAGGTGATTTTTTTCATATTCCAACTGGCCTTTATTGAGTGGAATTTTTTCTGTCGGTAGTATGGTTCCGATTTTATTTCTGTCAAAATCAAACCCACGTGAAATAGCTTCGTCATATACACCCATCAAATATTTATTGATATAATCAAGAGGATGTTGCTGTTTTTTAAATCTTTCCAGTTGCGGATGATGGGTATAGCCTTTGGTTTTTCCTTCCAAAACATGTTTAGCAAGTAATGTTTCCCTCCAAAGAGCTATCAATCCTTTTGTGTCTAAATATTTAGGATGTAACGACCAAATTCTCATTCTTGATCATTATGTTCTACCCAAATTAAATCAGATGTTTTATATCCTAATTCTTCGGCTATATCTAAATATTCCTTTTTTACTGCTTCAGGGATGGTGGTTTCACGCGAAAGTATCCATAGGTAATCAAGGTTTTTCCCTGCTACCAATGCATACGTATATTCACTGTCCAATGCAATCACATTATATCCTGAGTAAAAAGGGCCAAAGAAAGAAACTTTTAGCATAGCTACGCTTTCATCACCTCTGAATTTAGCTTTTCCAATAGCTTCGTCCCATTCTTTTTTTACATAATTGTAACCTTTGTTGGTAACTTTAATACTTCCATCTTCATTAATCGAATAATTGGCTGTAGTATTGTTGAGGTCTCTTTCATAACGAAAATCTAAACGAGCGATTTCATACCATTTGCCTAAATATTTTTCTTTTTCAAAATTCTCAACGGCAACAGCTTCTTTTGGTATTTTCGCACATGCAATTATCGTAACAGCGCCAATTACTGCTACTCCTAACCTGGTAATTAAATTTTTAATTTTCATCTTTAATATTATTTTTAATTTTTAATATATAGTAAACAAAAATATTTTAGTTTTGTTTTTCAAAAAAGTTTATTTTAGAAAATATTTACTTTAGCAACATATTAAAAAAAACATAGAGGAAACATAAATAAAAGAAATATTAAATAGGTTTTAATAGCGATTGTAAAAAATCTTCAAATATTAAAATCCCGTTATTTATGTCTTCTATATCAATGTATTCATTAAAATTATGTATGGAGTTCATTTGCTTGGCTTCAATTATCATTGGATTAAGTCCAAAAACCGGGCATCCTGAAGCCCTATAATAAGAGTTGTCGGTAGAAGCCGGTAGAAGCATAGGAATTACTTCTGCATCGTGGAATATATTTTTTATGGATACACTCAGTTTGTGAAAGAAAAAATCAGGATAACTGGTATATGCGGGTGGACTAGGTTTTAATATAGATATATGCAATAAGGAATCGTTAATCGCTTTGTAAATAATATCAATCATGTCATTGGTAGAAGTACCCGGCAAAAGTCGGCAATCCAAAGTAGCATGTGCTTCCATTGGAGTTTGGTTAGTGGTTTCATAAATTTCCCCAAAACTTGATACTGTAATGGTATTGCATAACATAGATTCAAATTCGGGTACCTTTTTTACATATTTTTTAAGGGTGGGGCGAAAAATTTTCCAGTCTAAATTTTTAAAAGCAAAACCTTTGATTCCTCCAATGTTTTTACCTGCTTCCGAGAACATTAGTTTAACTTCGTTGGTAATTTGCATGGGTTGTTGTTCGTCAATTAACTTGTGTAATCCTTTTATTAAGCGTTTGTATGCATAATCTGAACCAGCAATAGAAGCATGTCCTGCAGATTGCACGTTATAGCTTAATTTAAGCCAGACAGAACTTTTTTCAGTTATGGAAATGCCAAAGAATATTTTGGCTTTGTCTAAAAAGGCAATATTATCCATTCCGGCACCTCCTTCTCCTATGACAACCACGGGATTGAATATTTCTTTAAAATTCTCACTTACAATGGCACTTCCTGTAAAACCCCCGGTTTCTTCTCCGGAAACACAAACAATAGTTACATTATAGGGCAAATCTTTATTACTAGCTAAATCAACGAACTTCTCAATTGTAAATAATTGTATGATTGCTAATCCTTTATTATCCAGAGAGCCTCTTCCCCAGACTTTTCCATTGGCAATAGTGCCGCTGTAGGGGGGGTAATTCCAGTTGCAACTGTCTCCTGCCGGAACAACATCCATGTGATTGTGAAAAATAATGTTAGGTTTTTTTAAATCAAGCGAATAAAGTGAAGCTGCAAAATTTACGCTCCCAATAGTATCAGAAATTTTATAAATATATAATCCTTTTTCTTCGCAGGCTTGCATCAGAAAATAGGCAGCTTGATTTTCATTTCCTGATACAGAAGGAATACGAATATATTCACTTAAAAATTGAATAGGGGAAGTAGTAGTAAAATCATTATTTTCTTGAGCTAGTATGTTATAACTTTTACATAAAAATAATACTATAAAAAATAAACTAAAAGTTGTTTTTATTAGAAATCTATTATATAAGTTGAGATTAGAATGTTTAAACAGATGCAAAATATATTGTATTTTCAAAGTGAATAAATCAGTTTGCAAATATACTATTTTTATTAAAAAAAACAAAAAAAAATACTTCAAATTATGAATATTTTGAGTACTTTTGCTTCAATTTTTTTTAACAATCATGCAAGAAGTTTTAATATTACTCGATGATTTATCCGTTTGGAATCCTTTTTATAAAACAAAAAGTATTTTAACGGTTTCCGATTATTTACAACATAAAACCGAAAATGGAAGATCGAATGTTGTCATTAATTTAAGTGCTAATTTATCTTATAATTCCGAAGGATATTATTGTTCTCTTTTGGCTCAGGCAAGAGGCGATAGAATTATACCCAGCGTGCAAACTCTTAATCGTTTAGAGTCGGGAGCAGGTGTGAGGATGGACAATGTATTACACAAAGCATGTCATCAGTGGGCAAAAAAGAATGATATTACAGATGAAATTTGGTATTTAGATATATATTTCGGGACATGTAAAGAAAAAGGATTAGAAAAAATCGCCCGGTATATATTTGATCATTATCCTTGTCCGCTTTTACGTGTAGGATTTTACAATAAAGCTCGTAATCAAATTGAGAGCATACAATCTCGCTCATTAATTCAACTAACTGATGAAGAACAAGATTTTTTTGCAGAGGCTTTGAATAGATTTAATCAAAAAGTCTGGCGTTCTCCGCGTTCTCCAAAATCATTTCGATATAATTTAGCAATTTTCTATAACCCTGAAGAAGAATTACCTCCTAGTAATAAAAAAGCATTGAATAAGTTTTTAGAAATTGCGAAGAAAATGAATATTCATGCTGAACTAATTACTGAAGAAGATTTAACTAGATTGATGGAGTTTGACGCTTTGTTTATTCGTTCAACTACAGCATTAAACCATATTACGTATCAAATTTCCCAACGCGCAAAACAAGCAGATATGGTTGTTGTTGACGATCCCGTATCCATCATTCGATGTACGAATAAGGTATATTTGAATGAATTGCTTCTTAAAGAGAAAATATTGGCACCTAAATCTCTTTTGTTGTTTAAATCGAATAAAAATTCATTTTCATCCGTTGTGGCTCAACTTGGACTTCCTTTTATCATAAAGATACCGGATGGTTCTTTTTCTTTTGATATAAAGAAAATCACCAACGATAACGAATTGTCAGAAGCATTAGGATTTTTGTTTGCCAAGTCTGCTATTTTACTTGCACAAGAATTTATTCCAACTGAATTTGATTGGAGAATAGGAGTCCTTGACAATGAGCCTTTGTTTGCTTGTAAATATTATATGGCAAAAGGTCATTGGCAAATATATAATCATGCAAAAAGAGGGAAAAACAGTTGTGGAACATATGAAACTATTCCAATTTATCAAGTGCCTAAAAATGTGCTTAAAGCAGCCATTAAAGTTACTTCATGCATAGGAGATGGATTGTATGGTGTAGATATTAAGTTGATTAATGATAAGGCAATAGTAATAGAAGTAAATGATAATCCGAGTATTGATCACGAGGTTGAAGATGCTATTTTAGGCGATGAATTGTATTACAGAATTCTAAATTATTTTTCAAAAGCTTTGGAATACAAATATTAAGTTTTTTCTATGAACATAAACCTAGTGATTCGAAAAGCAGTTGTGTCTGATATAAATGATATTTTGCAAATAGAACATGCCAGTTTTCAAGTGGATTGTTTTTCTAAAGGTCAATTTAAATATTTATTATCACATGCAATTTTCTATGTTGCAGAAAATAATAAAAAAATACTGGGTTATTATATTCTGCTAACGAAAAGACGATCTAAAAAAGTACGTTTGTATTCGATTGCTGTACATCCGAATGCACGAGGTAAAAATGTTGGGCAAGTTTTAATGTATCATCTTCTTAATATCGCAAAAGAAATGCATTATCCGTGTGTCAGTTTAGAAGTGAGAGAAAATAACAGTCAAGCTATTCAACTATATAAAAAGTTTGGGTTTGTTGAAAATGGGATTAAAACAAATTACTATATTGATGGGGCTAATGCTTTAATAATGCATTGTTATTTGAACGAAAAAGATTGATTTATATATTTTTTAGAGCTTTATATCTTCTCCAGAAACGTAGTTTTGTTAGGGAAGTATAAGACATAATACGTTCAAAGAACGTAAAACGAATTAGGTAATGTATCAAGCGATACCATGCTGCAAATAGGCTTAGACATAAACCTGTTTTAATGATATTTTTAACCAATAAATTTTCTACTTCAAAAATATACATTTCGAAATAAAAGAAAAATGTGTTAATAAAGAATAGATAAAAAATCAAAATATACAATGTAAATAGTCCATGTGTGATTTGAATGGCTTTTTGTGGACAGTTGGCGATGCATTTCATGCAATTTTCACATTTGAATGTCCAGAAAGGTCTGTTGGCAATTTTGATAATTGCTTTTTTTGGACAGTTATTAATACAAATGTTACAATGGGTGCATTCTCTCGAAGCTAAATAAGTTTTGGTAAAGAAAAATCGCCCGATGAAAAAATATAAAATTGAAACAGGTGCTACAATCAAGTCTTGAAAAATTTCATACATGCCGCTATAATTGCTTTCTCCATCAAATACTTTAGAAGCAAAATTACGAATTCTTTCTTTATTTTTAATATGCATGTAGGTTACTGCTTCTAGTTTTAATCCGGGATGGATAAATGTCCAATTGGATGGCAGATTCACAGGGAACATTGCTTTGATGGAATACGATTTTATTATTAAAATGCAAGCACTTAGATAAAATGCGATGCCTGTAACTCCCGGAATTATTTTTTTCCCTGCTAATAAACCACCTCTTGTATTTAATAATAAAACATTATTTTTCCCTTTTGGAAAACGTAAAATAAATTTTAACACATTTGTCGGATAGTTGAACCCATGAATAGGTGAAACAAAAGTAAGTAAGGTGTCAGGTGAAGGGGAGAGGATGGGTTGATTATTAAATTCAGAAATGTTATATACTTCAAAATTCATGTTTTTTTCAATCGCTACTTTAGATAACCAAGTAGCTACATTTTTTGAATTTCCGGTGCCTGAAAAATAATAAACAATTAGTTTTGAATAAGGTTTCATACTGTTTGAAATAATTAATACTTTGCAAAAGTACTTATTTTTTATAATAAAAAATCCCCTGTTGATTTGTCAGGGGATTAAATTTTACAAAAAAGTGATATTTTTTATTCTGCTTGTAAGTTTTGATTTATTTTTTCTACTTCTTTTTTCTCTTTTTCAACAGCGGTTTTCATTCTGTTTACTTTTTCCTCTGCTTGCTGTATTTGTTCTTGTTTTATTTTAGCTTCTTCTTTTGTTATTTCACCTTTTTTTTCTTGGGTTTCTACTTTTGTTTTAGCCTCTTTTATTTTGGTCTCATTTGTTTGAATTTGATCTTCTTGTGTTTTAATGTGTTTTTCGGCTTCTTCTTTTTTTAATTGAGCAGCAGCTTTTGCATCGGCAGCTCTTTGTTGACCAAACTCTTTCCCTTTTAAATCACCTTTGTTTTTACCGTATGCATTTCCTTGACCTTGATTTTTAGTTTCTTTATGTACTTGTGCTTTTTCTCTAGTTTGTTTTTTGTTTTGTTGCATTTGATGTGCATTAGCATTCGCAGTATCTCTTTTTTGTTCTCTTATTTGTTGTTTGTTTTCAGTTTTTTGTTCGGATTTTCCTTTTTGTTGTCCTTTTCCTTTACCTTGTGCCATTCCCAGATGACAAACTGTTAAAACAGCTACGATGATTACGAATATCTTTTTCATAATGATTAAATATTATTTAGTAAATTATCAATTTCACTTTGCAAAGTGTCAATTTCTTCAGTTGATGAATTAATTACTTCGTCTAATTCTTGATTTGATTGTTCAATAGCCTCAATTTGATCTTGTGTGGCTTCCGAAGTTGCTGAGTTTCCGCCGCATGCGGCAAAAAATAGCCCTATGACTGTGAGTGTTAAGATTTTTTTTATCATATTATTTTTTTTAATAATTTATACTTACTCGTATGGCTTTTCAGTTTCCGCCTTGTTTTTTAATGGTCTCAATCTCCATAATTATACTGATAATGTAATATAATTAATAATAAATTAATGCTTTTAAATATTTTGCAAATATATGTTATTTTTGTTAATAAAATGGAAGTATAAAAAAAATTAAAAATTAATATTAACGGGTGTTTCGACTTCTATACACATTGAATGGTTTTGGTCGTTTTTTTGTAAACTAACTCCATGCATGTACCCCGGCCATTTATAATCCTCATTGATAATGTTATAATATAGGCTATATAATACAGCAATGTTCCAATCATGGGTTATGTGAATATTTAAATAATGTGGATTAAACGTTTTTATAAAAAAATCAAGCATTTGTTGACGTGCTTTTAGAGCAGGCATTATATCTTTTGTTGAATAACAATTTTGAAACCAATTACTTAAAAATTTAAAACTTCCTATATCGTTTACATTTCCTAATACGGGCTCGGGATTATAAACGTAAAAGCCTGTTAATGTATCGGCTGTGTTTATTGAAATGACTTCGCCTTGAAATCCTTCTGCTATACTATCTGCTGTTTGTTTGCATCTTTCGATAAAACTATGATAAATTCGAATAGGTTTATTCGTTGATAATTTAGTTCCGAAATCATAAGCCATAGCTTTCCCTTCAGGAGTAAGTAATTGATATATAGATTGTCTTGCATCTGTGATGGTTTCTCTTGTCGCATGCCTTACTGCCAATCCGTAACAATTTTTCTTGTAAGACTCTCTAATAATTTCTTCTCTATGCATACTAGTTATCTAATTATAGTTTTTTAAGATTACAAAAGTATGATTTTTTTTTTAATGAATTGAAAAAGTCAAAAGATTGGATTTTAATCCGGTTTTACAAATTGAAAAATTTGTAATTTGCAGATTGATTGTTTATTATTAGTTCTAAATAACCGGCTTGATTAAAACCATCCAAAAGCGCATCTAAGGTAATATAGCTTGTGTTTCCTAATTTTTCTATGCTTTTTATATGATCATGTCCCATAATGACGAAATTAACATTGTAAGTATAGAATAAATCCATTAAAATTTGTAATTCTTCTACCACAGGATTAGTACTGCCGGTGTGTCGGGTCCGAAAAAAATTCACATGAGTAAAAACTATACAGTAACGATAATATTCTCGTTTACTTTTTAATAAATTTTTTAACCATTGCATTTGTTTGTCTCCCAAGGTGCCACTTCCGGAATCAAGACAAATAAATAAATCCGAAGCCTCACGAGTTTTTACCTGAAAATAATAAATAGATGAACCGAAACGTGCGTAAAATTCTTTCCATCCGTCAAAATATAAATCGTGATTTCCAACCAATAAAAAAGATGAAATGGAATCTTTTGGGGGAATGTTTTGAGATAATGTTTCGTAGTCTTTGATGTGTCCCGTTGTAATATCTCCAACCATTACTAATGCTAAAGCCTTTGATTGAATAGCGTTTTTTGTGAATAATTGATAGTTTTCAATCCCTCCTATGTGACTGTCCCCCATTATAAAGATAGAATATTCTTCGTTAGAAGTTTCTATTTTTTTAAAGGGTTTTTTTTATTCCATTGCATTGATTCTTCAAAGCGTACATTGACAGTTTGATACGAAAAGAAAGCGCCTCTTAGGTCAATCTTTTCACAAGATGCTAAGCCTATAATGCTTATGAAACTTAGTATTTTCAATAATTTATGTTGCATACACACGCTGTTCTGAAGTAAAAACCGAAAGAATTCACACTCAAATTCAATGCTCCGGAACTAATATACCAAGCTTCAAATAAAACCTTTAAGTGAGGGTTTATTGTATAGAATGTTTCTATGTTGAACATAGGATTTGTTTCTTGATTGATTAAAAAAAAATCAAAATTTGTAAGCGTTATGCCTACGTTCCAATTGCATGCGGGAGAATTTATATAATAGCTTGCCAAATACATGAAATTAAAATTTTCGTTAATTTTATCATTGTTTTTAAAAATGCGGTAAGTTCTAAAATTTGTGCCAATTTTAAATGTAAAATGTGGCAAGTTGTATCCGGCTATTAAACCACGGTTAATTTCATACAGTTTTTCTGAAAACATATCAAAGGTGTAGAAGGCTTTCAAGTCAAACTTTTGTTTGCATATTTCAATATTTCGAGTATAATTTATGTAAAAAGTAGGCAAGGGATTATCAGAAATAGTTAATTGACTTCCAATACTAAAAGTGTTTTTTGTAAAATAAAATGAAGTCATGATAGCTGCATTGGAAAAAGCATGTAAACTGAGATTGTTTTTGCCAATATCAGCTTGTAATCTTACATCAATTTGGGCATGAATAAAAATAGGTGAAAAGAAAAAGAGACAAACGACATTTTTAAGGATACGCAAATACATTGTAATTTTTATAGTTGACAAAAATATAAAAATTAAAAACACAAAATCTTTTTTAATCAAACAGATTTAATTTTCCAACGAATTAAAAGGAAAACAAGCCATAATTTTATAAAAAATTGAATAAAGAATGAGAGTTGTTTTCAATAAATATTTCTAAAAAAGAATGTGTTTGCAAAAACAAATTAAATTTTAATAAATTCCACTCTTCTGTTTATAGCTTTATTTTCGATGGATATATTAGGTGCGAGTGGTTCTATTTCGCCTTTTCCATCTGTTTGTATACGATCGCTATTAATGCCAAAATCTTTCATTAAAGCATTTTTCACATTTAGAGCTCTTCTTTTTGACAGATCTAGATTCAAGGCATCATTGCCATCGCTATCAGTATGTCCGATTATTTTTATTTTAACCTCCGGATTTTCTGTCAATATTTTTGCGATTTCTTTTAGTGAGCCGTAGGATTCCGGTTTTACGATGTCTTTTCCGCTATCAAAATAAATCCCGTACGATATAATTTTTCCTTCGGTTAATAATTTACTTCGCATATCCGGAGAGGCAGTTGTAATTTTGAGATTAGTAACCATAGGAAAGCTATTCGCATCCCAACCCGAAAATAGCATTTTATTGAATTGTGTTTCACTGTATATATTTGTAGGAACATCTAGTGCTTTACCACCATTATGATAAATTCTCACTCTTCTTTTTTGTATCCAAATTATAACATGATTTACTTCTTCTAATTTAACAGGATTTGTAGAACTTTCTCCAATAAGCCAATCGGCATTAGTTACATTGTTATACCCTTTTGTTATCCAGCCATCTTGTTTGAGTGTGATATGTAATCCTTTTAAACCGGGATATAAATCATCATTAATTTCTTTTGGATTTTCAATATCTTCTTGATATAGAGTATAAGTAATTCCATGATAATATTCTACATCGGGAATAATGTCAAACTCAATTATAAAATTATCGGGAAAATTAATGGTTTTCGAGTAACAATACACAGCATCCTTGCCATTTAAATGAAACCATTTACCTTCTGCAATATTCACTGTTTTGACTTCACCACCGCTATTGGATGTCCATAAAGCGGGGAAATCGCCGATAGCATCTTGTGAAAAATCCTCATAAAATAAGATTTTATCCCCGGGGAAAAAATCATATTTGGTATAAGATTCTAATTTTGTTTTTTCTTGAGGTTTTGATGAATTATCCTTTTGATTTTGAGATTCATTCTCTTCATTGTTTTCTTCTTTTTCAGCTTCTATTTCTTCATTTTCATTAAAAATCTCATCCAAGCCTTCATCGATTTTTTCATCGACTTTTTGTTCAACTCTTTCCTCTACTTTTTGTTTAATTTTCCCCCGTATATCAATTTGACTATAAGATAGCATGCCTGATAAAACAAAGTAGATTGTCAATGTGAAACTTATGTTTTTTTTGTTTTTCATAATACTTTTTTATTTAATAAAATGGATAGTTGATTATTCATTAGTTAAATTTATTTGCAAAAATATATTAATTTTGTTTATATTTTTGAATAAATAATAAAATAATTTATTTTTTAAAAGAACGTTATAATTAGGCTTTTTTAAGTACTTTTGTAAATATTTAAACAATAATAATTAACATTAAAAATACATATTATATGAAAAAGATTTCATTTTTAGTAGCTGTTTCAGCTATTGTTGCTGTATTAAGTAGTTCATGTGCAAAACAATGCAATTGTGTTCGTTATGAGGATGGACAAAAGATTGCCGTTCTAAGTGATAATACAGTTAAGTATTTTGAGTCGAGTGTTTGCGAGGAACAATCAGTAGCACCGCGTCAAGGATTATCCTGGGTAACCGATGGTAAAGTGGTTACAGTAGAAATTAAATGTAAATAATTCTAAAATGGCTTTCAAAAGAAAGCCATTTTGTATATATATAATTAATGATGAAAAATATTTTTTTTGTTTGTGTTTTATTTGCTATAAATTTAAATTTACAATCACAGAATTATTATTGGGTGTTTTTTAAGGATAAATCCCAAACGCATTTTAATCCATATGAATATTTCGATAGTAAAGCGATAGAACGTAGAATACAACTTGGTGTTTCTTTGTATGACAGTACGGATTTTCCATTAAATGAGCATTATGTTCAAAAAGTTTCCAAATTATCGAAAGAAATAATAGGAGAAACACGATGGTTTAATGCCATTGCTGTTGAAGCAACTCAAGAACAAATTATTGCTATTGAAAATTTTACATTTGTAAAAGAAATTTCACCCATTTCATCCGAGATGGCAATGTGTTCAAATGATAGTAATAATCCCGATTATTATCAAAAAGAGCAAAAAGAGCTTGTACATGCACAATTGAAACGTATGGGTGGAGAACATTTTTCTGCTGCCGGTATTGATGGAAAAGGTATCCGCATCGCTGTTTTTGATGGTGGATTCCCGGATGTAGATACTCATATTGCTTTTAAACATTTAAGGGATAATAATTTAATTGTAAAAACATGGAATTTTCCTTTAAAAAAAGAAGATGTGTATGGATGGAATAGCCATGGGACTATGACTTTGAGTTGTATAGCAGGAATTGATGGAACCCAGAAATTTGGTTTGGCAACAGCAGCTGAGTTCTTATTAGCACGCACAGAAATTGGTATTGAGCCGGCTAAAGAAGAAGTTTGGTGGATGCAAGCAATGGAATGGGCTGATAAAAACGGAGCTAATATCATCAGTAGTTCTTTGGGATATGGAGATGCAAGATACAATCCCTCAGATATGAATGGACAAAAAAGCTTGGTGTCGCGGGCAGCAAATATGGCAGCTTCAAAAGGAATATTAGTATGTAATTCAATGGGTAATGAAGGGGATAAAGAATCGTGGAAAACTATTGTAACTCCAGCGGATGCGGATAGTGTATTAGCCGTTGGCGGTATTGATCCAATGGATGATAATCATACATATTTTAGTTCTTACGGACCTACCGCAGATGGACGATTGAAACCAAATGTTTGTGCGTATGCTACCAATTGTAAAGTAGCAAAACCAGGCAAATCTAATGCAAGTTTTGATGTTGCTTCAGGAACCTCTTTTTCTTGTCCTTTGGTTGCCGGTTTTGCAGCATGTGTTTGGCAAAAACATCCTGAGTTAACGGCTATGGAATTAAAAACAGCTATCGAAAAATCGGCAGATTTCTACCCATATTATGATTATGCTTATGGGTATGGCGTGCCTCAAGCTGCGTATTTTATGTTTCCTAAGATTTCGGTTGTTTTAAAAACATTCGAAATTGAAGTTGATGATACGTATATTATTGTAAAACCTTTCGACGTTCAAAAAGGAGATAAAATATTCTATCATGTAGAACAAACCAATGGGACTTTGTCAACGTATGAAAATATAGAATTTACGTATGCATCTAATGATACCCTTAAAATTTTTAAATCTTCTTTAAATAATAAAGGTGTATTAAGGATTTATTATAAAGGCTATGTTGAAAAATTTACTTTAAATGATAAAGATATTCAAGCTATAGAAGATGAAAAGATGAATAAAAAGACATGGACATTCGTCCCTAATGGTTTTGTTTCAGATAGAAGAGGTTTTAAATCACCATCTACTTATGGGGTAAATGCTATACATTATGTACATCCTTATGTATCATGGGGATTTATTATCCCGACAACATTTACCAGTTCTTTTAATATAGGAAAGAGTCAATCATTTAATGTAGGAGTTCGTTATAAAGGTAATATTCGTAAATGGTACAGTATGGGTGTAAGTATAGATTATAGCAATTCAAACATACATTTTAAATGTCCTGTTAATTGGGTGTTTAAAAAAGATAAAATTTCAATACATTCATTAAATCTTGAATTTTATCAACGATTTCGTTTATTCCCAACGGAAGGGCTGGGTTTTGGTTGCTATGTTGATTTGGGAGTATTCGGTACGTGGGATTTTGCCAATAGGAGAATACGAATGTATGAAATTCCCGAATATAATACAGAAGTTGTTCAGACAACTAAATTAGATAATGCTTTAGGGTGGGGTTTCCGAGGGCGTTTTGGATATGGAATAATATCAATATATGCTCAGACCTATTCTGGATTTTTCAGGGAATTTGAAATAGGGGTGCAATTAATTGTCCCTATAGGACAGTAATTTTTTATTTTTTTTTATCTTACTATCTATTTTAGAAGTAAAAACATATATCTTTGCGACATTAAAAAATTTACTAATACAAATATATATTTAATTAAAATTTAGAGTGATGAATATTCAGCCTATTTTTTGGATAATCCCAATATCTTCAATTTTTGCATTGGGATTTGCGTATTATTTTTTTCGTCAGATGATGAAAGAGAGTGAAGGAACGGAGACCATGGTAAAAATAGCTTTGTACGTAAGGCAAGGAGCTATGTCGTATTTAAAACAACAATACAAGGTGGTTACTATTGTATTTATCGTATTGGCTTTACTCTTCGGATTAATGGCCTATTTTGGTTTGCAAAACCAATGGGTGCCTTTTGCATTTTTGACGGGAGGTTTCTTTTCGGGTTTGGCCGGATTTTTTGGTATGAAAACAGCCACTTATGCATCGGCAAGAACGGCTAATGCTGCCATAAGCTCACTTGATAAAGGCTTAAGAGTAGCTTTTCGTAGTGGAGCAGTGATGGGTCTAGTAGTAGTGGGTTTAGCCCTTTTAGATATTTCCTTGTGGTATTTAATTTTAAATTACTTTGTAGATGGTATTACGGCTATTCAAAAGAATATGATAATAACAACTACTATGTTGACTTTCGGTATGGGAGCCTCCACACAAGCTTTATTTGCTCGTGTGGGCGGAGGTATTTATACCAAAGCAGCCGATGTAGGTGCTGATTTAGTGGGTAAAGTAGAAGCCGGTATTCCCGAAGATGACCCACGTAATCCTGCAACTATAGCCGATAATGTAGGGGATAATGTAGGGGATGTCGCAGGTATGGGTGCCGATTTGTATGAATCCTATTGCGGTTCCATTTTAGCCTCTGCTGCTTTAGGAGCTGCTTCTTATGCGCATTTTGGAGTAGAACAACAAACTAAAGCTATGTTAGCTCCTATGTTGATAGCAGCAGTAGGGGTGTTTTTATCTATTATCGGCATTTTCTTGGTGAAAACCAAAGAAGGAGCAACAATAAAAAACTTATTGCGTTCATTGTCCATAGGGACAAATATCAGTGCTTTACTTATTGTAGGGGCTAGTTTTTTAATTCTAAATTTTTTAGGTATAGAAAATTGGTTTGGTTTATCGTGTTCGGTTGTAGTGGGATTGTTGGTAGGTATTGTTATCGGTCAGTCGACGGAATATTATACATCTCAATCCTATAAACCCACTAAGAAAATCTCTGCCAGTGGACAAACCGGACCTGCAACCGTGATTATTGCCGGTTTGGGTACCGGTATGATTTCGGTAGCTATTCCTGTGATGGCCGTAGTTTGTGGAGTGATTTTCTCCTTCCTTTTTGCTTCCGGTTTTCATTTCGGAAGTTTCGATTTTACTAATCTTTCCAGTGGATTGTATGGTATAGGGATAGCCGCCGTAGGGATGTTATCCACTTTAGGGATTACCTTAGCCACCGATGCTTACGGTCCTATTGCCGATAATGCAGGCGGTAATGCCGAAATGAGCGGATTGGGATCCGAAGTACGTAAACGTACAGATGCCCTTGATTCATTAGGAAATACAACCGCGGCTACTGGCAAAGGTTTTGCCATAGGTTCAGCTGCATTAACCGGCTTAGCTTTATTGGCTTCTTATATCGAAGAAATCAAAATGGGTTTGGAGCGTATAGGTACTACTACCATCGAAGTTAGTGGCAGAATTATAGAAACCAGTTCTGCATCATTTACTGATTTTATGATTTATTATGATGTGAATTTGATGAATCCTAGATTGTTAGTAGGTATGTTTATTGGTTCAATGATGGCATTTGTATTTTGCGGACTAACCATGAATGCAGTAGGTAGAGCGGCACAGCACATGGTCGAGGAAGTGCGTTGTCAGTTTCGTGAAATCAAAGGTATACTCACCGGTGAAGGTACGCCCGATTATGCTCGTTGTGTGGAAATTTCAACTAAGGGAGCACAAAGAGAAATGATATTTCCGTCATTATTGGCAATTATTGTTCCTATTATAGTAGGAGTTGTTTTTGGTGTAAGTGGTGTTATGGGGTTGTTGACAGGTGGATTAAGTACCGGTTTTATAATGGCTATTTTTATGGCTAATTCCGGTGGTGCTTGGGACAATGCCAAAAAATATGTGGAAGAAGGTAACTTCGGTGGAAAAGGTAGCGATACACACAAAGCCAATGTGGTAGGAGATACAGTAGGTGATCCTTTTAAAGATACTTCCGGTCCTTCTTTGAATATCCTGATCAAACTCATGAGTATGGTATCAATCGTCATGGCTGGATTAACCGCAGCTTTTAGTTTACTGTAATATATTTATAGCTATATTTTAAAGGATTGCTTTTATGATCAGCAGTCCTTTTTTTTTGATAATATTAGGGTCTATTAACTAAACCTAAAATATGATTTTTGCTTTTATAAATAATATTATTTTGCTCAACAAAACTATTTTCTTTTGAAAGCATGATTTGTCGTATAGCATCCGTCACTTCATCTACATCAATGAGTTGCATGCATGCATTATTCCCTTTACAGGGAGCAATTTCAAAATCGTGGACGCAAGGGCTGCAGTATGCACGTTTATATATTATTATAGAATTTTTAATAAATCCGTATTGTTCCGGTGAACATGGCCCGAAAAGACATATTGTAGGAGTTTTACATGCAAAAGCAATGTGCATGGGTCCGGAATCGTTGGTGATGACAAAACTACTGTTTTTAATCAATGTAATCAATTCAAGTATATTGGTTTCTCCGGCTTTATTTATTACATTATCAAAAGTAGATAATTCATTTTTGATGGATTGAGTATATGCTAATTCTTTCTTATTCCCGATTAAATAAATGAATAAATCTTCATTTTCTTGTGCGATTTTTTTTATTAAGGCAATAAATTTAAATTTTTCCCATCTGCGTTCAATGCGTAAGTCCGATGCGTTTGGATTAATAACAATGTATTTTTCGTTGAATTTTGCTGTGGGTAAATTTTTGTTTAAATGAAAGGGATACAAACTTGGTTTTTCGCTTATATCGCTAAATAAACGGGCTATTTGTAAATACACTTCCGAAATGGGGGCTTTGTAGTTGAAAAACATCATATGTGTGTAAATGCCCATGCGAAAAGAGCTGGATCTTAAATGAAAACCTATTCTGTTTTTAGATAGTGTCAGTGCCGTAAAAACGGTACTGAAGTTCGAATATATTTCCAAATCAATATAAACTTGCGGTGCTTTTCTTATCAATAAAACAAGCGTTTTAAAGCAAGAGATAATCAGTCTGAAAAACTTTTTATCGTCGATGGTGAAAATGGTATCTATGGTTTTGATTTGTTGAAGTATTTCACGGTTTTGGTGGATTGACACAAAAATGATTTCACAATCGGGATAACGTTTTTTTAATGCTGAAATCATTGGCGTGGATTGAATAATGCTGCCGAATCCTTTGAATTTACATATGGCGATTTTGGTGAACTCACGGTCTAAGGAATGGTTAATACGAAGTAGTTTGCCGGCTATACGCACAAAAATGTTTAATACCCACCCTATAGGATAAAAGAAAAATTTATCTATAAATATTTGATGTCTGGTTTTCAACTCTATAATCTTTAATTACTTTTATAGCTTTTATTTCCGTTTCTTTGCTTTTTTCTATGATAATAGTGTCAATTTCTGAATTATGCCAGAAATAGTTATTGCTCAATCTTATAGCATAATCATATTTACCTTTAATTAACTCAAAACAAAATCCGCCGGCTTCACGATCTTGGTTTTTAAGTTTTATATAACAATTATTCGTTTCGTGAGGTGTATTAATGCTTATAAGCATGAATAGATGATGAATATTGCTTAAATACGAAGGAATAGAGACAGTTAAGTTGTCTTTGTTTTTAGTATTTTCCAAAATTTCATGATAAATGTTTTGGTAGAAAGGTGCATCCGTTTGCGTTAAGTATGTTCCCCAATGATAAGCCGCTTTTTTGTAGTCAAAGAATGGCGGATTATTTATCAAAGTGTCTGTTTCTGAAATTTTCCAATGAATGGAAGCATGCTTTTTAGTCCAAATGCTTTTGTTGTTGATTATGCAGAACGGACGGTAGTTGGCAAATATGTATTCTGCAATAAGGTAATATCTCATGATGTTAGAAATACCGTCTGTATGGTCAAACCAATTTAAAGGATAAGCCGAAAAAACAACAACAGGAAATTCATGAGTATCGAAATGTTTTAATAATTGAAGTTGCAGGTAGTCGTCAACGGTATTTTGCAAGTTCTGACAGAAATAACCGGGGCTTTTTCTTTGACAGTAATAATATAACATGGGCGTGTTTGAAAAATCAATAAAACTTCGATTTTCGGATAGATTGCTATCTAAAAAGTTTTTAAAATCAAGAAAGGTGTTTTTTTTAAAGTCATCGCTTTTTAGTACCCTGTTTCGAATTTTTTCTTTTTTTAAACGAGCATCCGTTTCTTTAATGGAAGGACAAGAGATTGCATTTTGTATCATAGTGTTGTTGTTTTCAATAGGGAAAAACTTAAGCAGAAATAACAAACAAAATGCTGAAGCGTAAAAGCGTATAAATTGTTTTCTTTTATTATAAGTATAAAATAAATAAATGCTTAAAAGTATCAATGCTAAAAAGAAGGTGGACGTGAAAAAAAATTCGGTATATTCCATAAAGCTATGTCTCACTAAGCCGCGTTGAGCATTTATGAAAAATACGATAAAAAAGAACAAGGAAGCACTTAGCAAATAGAAAGTATGATTATCGATGTAAGAATTCTTTCTGATAGTGTAAATGATAAACAATGAGGATAAAACCGCAATAGTAGGGATGAAGATATAATATATCAAAAACTGATGAGTATAATTGTAAACGAGTTGAGAGTATCCATGTGCTTGGTTTGAGGAGATGTAGTGGAAAGCTGATTGTAAATTACCCATAATATAATCCGGACTACGCATAATAAAAGATAAAGCAAAAGCACCCAAAAGTACAGTCGATGTAATAGCTGTTGCTTTAAAAAAAGGAATTAATTTCCACTTTGTTTTTGTAGTGAAAAATAAAATAGGTGTGAATAGCAAGCTTGAAAATATTGCTGCTGCACCGTTGTCTATTCTCCAAATAATTAGTCCTATTATGCATACATAGAGGATGAGATAATTTTTTGTGTTTTGGTTTTTTACTAACTGCATGATGGAATAAAAAACGAATACAACAAAGAAACTTTCATTTCCCAAAAAGTTTATGGTGAAAGGAAAAGAAATTAAAAATAGTAAGGCATATGCTGATTTTCTAAGTATTTTACTGAAAAAATGATAGGATATAAGAAAAAGAAAAAGGGTGTTTAAAAATTTATATGTCAAGAAATCAAGCCCACCTTTATATCCAAAGATTGTGTTGTATAAAATTCCCGTCCATTGTTCGTACAACATATGCGATGTTATGAAATCGATAAAGGGAATTTGATGGTGAACAAATATTTTCATCATTGCATTGGCTGGATTTGCCAGTTCAAACATGTCTTCTGTTTGAGGAAAGATGACTTGATAATTAGTGAGTAGGATAATATTAATGATGATAGAAGGATAAATAAATACTGACAGTAGTTTTTTAGTATTGAAATTATGTTTCTTTTTAGAGTTAATGAAAATGAAAAGAAAAATAAGGACGCAGCCATATAAAATCAGATAAAGTAATTTATAGTCAATGAATTTATTTAAGTTTAAGTTTCTATACATGTAAAACTCAAAAGATAAAAAAGCCAAAAAAGGCAAAGCCGCTGTAGAACTTAGCAGTAACCTTATTTTTGAATCATTGAATTTAAGTATTGTATAAAAGAAAAAGTAAAGTATTGAAATGAAAATGACTATTAATAAAAAGGCTATTGCGTAGTTATTATAAAAAATAGCAGATGAGTTAAACAAAAAACTACATCCAAAAAAAAGTAATATGCTTGTTCCTAATATAAATTTGATGTTTGTTTCTTTGCCAAAGGCTGAAAAAATAGTAGCTTTCTTGTTATATAGTGTATAAAGAATAACTAATAGGAGTGAACATAGCAATAGTATTATTGCATAGGAGTGGCTATTTAACCCTATAATCGTTGAAATAACTGCAAAAATGCCAAGCACATTGATTATTGATAAGTGATGCTTCTGTTTAGTGGTGATATTTAATATGTTAAATAATAAATAAGAAACGAAATAAAGTATGCAAAAAGAAATGCAAGCCGAAAAAACCAACAGATAAAACATATTCACTCTTTTGTTGATATCAACACCTTCGAGTGTTGCTTGACTAAAAATCGGATTATCGGTTGTTGTTAGGGAAAAATTAATTTGTGAGAATGTTAACAACAGCAACGAAACAACAAACATAGAAAAGTAAACAATAAAACTTTCGATGTGAAATTGCTCGAAAAAATGCTTTAATCTAGTTGTTATATGTTTGTATATCATATATATAATTTTGTATATAAATACAAATTAAATTCTAATTGTTTGTATTTCATTCATTTTTATAAACATAATGTTATTGTTTTTGTGAAAAATTATTTATGCAAAAATACATGAAAATTAGTTACAAAAATTATTTATGAAAAAATAAAAAAAAATGATAAATTTTATTATAATACGACATAAAAAACACACATAAGCTTCTTTTCCTTATGTGATTTAGTAAGGATTTATGTCGTTCTATGCTTTAAAATAAATTTTTTTTATGGATTTAATCAATCAGAGAATCATATTTTCAGCGATTTGTATTTATTATTAAAATAGTTTGTTATTGTGTTTATAATAATTGTACTTTTGCAGGTAATTTTAATACATTTTAATCATAATGAACATTTTTATTGGAAGCTTACCTTATACAATTAAGGAAAGCGATTTAAGAGAAGTATTCGAAGAATACGGAGAAGTAGCATCAGCAAAGATAATCACAGATAAATTTACAGGCAGAAGCAAAGGCTTTGGCTTTGTAGAGATGAATAATGATGAAGAAGGCAAACGTGCTATTGAAGAATTAAACGGAGCAGAAGTAGATCATCGTACCATCGTTGTAAACGAAGCTCGCGAAAGAACTGAAAATGCCAGACCATCGTTTGGTAACGGTAACGACAACAGAAGAAGAAGTAATTCAGGCGGAAATAGAAGTTATTAATAGTTTTTTTGTATTCATAAAATCACAATTTTTTTAATTGTGATTTTTTTTTGTGAAAATTATTATGAAAGGCTGATAAGTTTTTTTATTTCATCAATAATAGTACGGTTGTTGGAAAGACGTGTAACTTTGTATTGTCCTCCTAATTTTCCTTTTATAGACATCCAACGCAAAAATGTACCTTCCGTAACTATATGTATAATAGGTTTTTGTAATAATATATCAAAGGAGCGTTTTGCTTCGTAATCGGAATTTAGCTTCATTAATTCACAATCTAAAATTGTTGTAAATACATCAATACTTTTGGGTGCTTTCTTAAATTCAATTAACCACTCATGAGAAGCCTTTTCGTTGTTTTGAAAGTAAATGGGAGCAACAGTATATTCTGTAACCATGCTATCTGTTTGTTGGCAAGCAGCATATAAAGCTTTTTCTACATTATCAATAATCAGTTCTTCACCGAATGCGTTGATGAAGTGAGTTATGCGACCTGTGATGCTAATACGGTATGGATTTGTTGATGTGAATTGTACCACATCTCCAATAATATAACGCCATAATCCGGCATTGGTAGAAATTACAATTACATAATTAATATCTGTTTTTACATCTTGGATAGTAATAGTTTTATGTTCTTTGTTTAGAAAATCTGATAAAGTAATGAACTCATAGAAAACGCCGTTGTTTAACAGCAACAACATATCGTCCGCGAAAGGACGATCTTGCGTAGCAAAATAACCTTCGGAAGCATTATATACTTGCCAATAATAGACGCTTTCATCTGAAATAATAGATTTATATTGAGGTAAATAAGGACTAAAATTTACTCCTCCATGTAAAAATAATTCGAGATGAGGCCATAAAGTGCATAAAGAATCAACACCCTTTAACGCTAAAATACGTTTTAGTATGACTAAAATCCACGATGGGACTCCTGCTAAAGCAGTTATATTTTGATTCATAGCTGTTTGTGCAAAATGCTCAAGTTTTGTATCCCATTTAGGGAGGAGAGAAATTTTCTTGGAGGGTGTTCTTAATCGATTTGCCCATTCGGGGATATATTTAATCAAAATAGCTGAGATATCACCACAAACAGCTTTGGAATTAATATCCGATTTATGTAAAGAGCCTGTTAATGAAAGAGTTTTTCCTGTAAATAATTTAGTTTCGGGTCTTTGTTTTACGTATAGTGATAAAGTGTCTTTTCCACCTTTGTAATTGCATTCAATTAACGATTCAATAGTAACAGGAATATATTTACTTTTACTTCCACTAGTTCCCGAAGATTTTGAAAACATATGTGTTTTCCCTCTCCATAAAACATTTCGTTCTCCTCTAATGGTCCTTTCTATGAAAGGAAAAAGAGTTTCATACGTGTTTACTTCAACTTTTTCCTGAAAATGCTCTATTGATTTAATATTTTGATAATCAAATTTTTTTCCCCAGCTGGTATTTTTTGATGCTTGTATTAAATAGTGGAAACACTTTTCTTGACACTGAAAAGGTTGTTCGATGATTTTTTGTACACTAGAGTTCCTTAAAAAAGAATTTTTTAAAATGGAATTTATGAGTGGCATACGGTTAATTGATTTTAATTTTTTTATACGTTTGTAGCCACCTTTCGGGAATTTCATTTTTGCATGCAGTCTCGTAATCTTTTAGTGTACAAGGAACAATATAATGTCGATTGTAATGTGGATTTTTATTTTCAGAAGGAATTTCCATCCACCATAGACCACTTATTTTACTTTTATAAAATATAATTTCATAAGCATTATCGTGTAAGGAAACAAAATATTTATAGAAATTCTTTTTAATGACATCGGGGGCATCATTTTGACGCATAATATAGCCATCGATAAAATACCAAATAATTTGTGATATTAGTTTTGCACTTTGACAAGCAATATCATAAGAGGGATTATATTCATAAATGCCAAATGAATTTAATTTATTGTTTCCTCCGGCATAGCGTGCCATTTGACAGATTTCTTTTCCGGTAAATCCATTGGGAGATACGTTTTTACATCCCGGAGAATCCGAAAAACGTACCGAAGACATATCTAAAGTCAAAATGTCGGCGTTTCGAATTACAGGTTCACAATCAATTAAATCATCTTGTACCAACCCTAAGCGATATGCGTCGAAGTATAGTTTATTCATCAACAATACTTCTTCATTGTCAACGAGATATGTTTGGAATCCTAAGTTGCTGTAATTAAAAAGAAAATTGGGTTGCTTTAAAATTATTTTGTGAAGGTAACTGTTGGAGTTAAAAGCCTGTTCTTCATTGCCGATGTCGAATTTTGAATCAATTGAAACAATGTTAATAATTTGATTTAATTGCTCGTAGGCACAATAATTGGCATATGTTATATCTTGACTTCCCCCAATAATTATAGTTGTTAACCCTGCTTGAATTAATGCTGCTAAAATATCACTTAGGGCAACATACGTATCATTGGCAGTTTTCCCTGTTTTTAAATTTCCTATATCAACAATGATAGGCATATTAGGGTGTTTATATAATTGATAGAGTTGTTTTCTGACTTCGTTGGGAGCATCCGAACAACCGATATTGTTAAAAGCGTTTTTTTCTTCGGGGACACCGAATATTACAATATTAGCTTTTTCTAAATCTGGAAAATTAGATTCGTTTTCATAAATAATGATAGTATCTCCCAAAAGATTAGTAGATTGTTCTAATGAATAAAAATCTAACTCCTCGGGAATTATGGGATTAAAATAGTTTTTTATATCCATAAGATAAGGTAATTATTTGTTTTTTGTTTTGGCTAAATTATCTTTTATGAGTTGTATAATTTCATTATATGTTAAATCTTCTGCTAATTTACCCTTGGGGATGCTATATTTATTTTCTCCTTTAGCAATGTAAAAAACTTTTTTTACTTTAATGATTTTTAAATCTTTATCTTCAGTAAATCGTTTGATAGTATTTTTATCATCTATTTCCGTAATTATATTGATGGCTTCTTTTAATGTGATTTTTTGTATTTCAGTTCCTGCCGGTAATTTATAAAACTGTTTATTATATAATATGTAAGGTCCGTATTTACCTACAGCTACAGAAACTTCCATTTCGTTGTATTTTCCAACGAGACGAGGTGCTTTAGCCTTATCCGTTTCTTTTTTTGCAGCAATGATTTCTAAGCAACGGTCAAGAGATATATCAAGTAGATTTTCATTTTTAGGAACTGAATAGTATTTGTCTTCATAATGTATGTATGGTCCAAAACGTCCAATATTTACAATAACATCAGAATTTTTATGTGAGCCTACAGTTCTAGGTAGTTTATGTAAATTTAAAGCTTCTTCCAATGTAATAGTTTCAATGCTTTGAGTTGGAAGTAACTTAGCGAATTTTAATTCATCCGTAGAATTTGCATTCCCGATTTGAATTACGGCTCCAAAACGAGCTAATTTTGCATAAACATTTTTTCCGGAAATAGGATCTATTCCAAGTAGCCTTTCGCCGCTGGCTTTTTCTGATTTTTCCATGGTTGTTTGTACTTGTTGATGAAAAATCTGATAGAAATCGTGTATCATTTTTTTCCATTCAATTTTACCTTGAGCAATATCGTCAAATTCTTTTTCAACACCGGCTGTGAAATTATAATTCATAATATCCACAAAATGAAGCATGAGAAAATTGTTTACTACATTTCCGATATCGGTGGGGTAAAGTTTGTTTTTTTCAAATCCTACTTTTTCTTTTTTTATAGAGGTAGTTATGTTTTTATTCGTAAGCGTTAGAATTTTATAAGCTCGTTCGAAACCTTCTTTATTTCCTTTTATTACATATTGTCTTTTTTGAATGGTTGAAATGATAGGTGCATACGTAGATGGACGACCTATACCCAATTCTTCCAGTTTACGTACCAAACTTGCTTCTGTATAGCGGTAAGGTTGTTGAGAATATTTTTCAATAGCTTGAATTTGTTTCATTTGTAGAGTTGTTCCTTGAATCATGGCAGGTAAAATCCCAATATTATTTTCTTCTTCTACCTCATCTTTTGATTCCATATAGACTTTTAAAAACCCTTCGAAAAGTAATACTTCCCCAACTGCAATAAATTTTTCTTTTGCATTGGAATTGTCAATTGTAATACTCGTTCTTTCGATGCTGGCATCACTCATTTGAGAAGCAATGGTACGTTTCCAAATCAATTCGTATAGACGTTCTTGAGAAGTATCACCACTTTTTACGGATGCTTTGTTTAAATAAGTGGGGCGAATGGCTTCATGTGCCTCCTGAGCTCCTTTTGATTTTGTTTGAAAATTCCGTGTTTTTGCAAATTCTTTTCCAAAATTTTCTGTTATTACTTTATTTGCAACTCCCAATGCTAAATCAGATAAATGGTAAGAATCGGTACGCATATAGGTAATATGTCCTGCTTCATAAAGTTGTTGCGCTACCAACATGGTTTTAGCCACGGAAAAATTTAATTTGCGTGCAGCTTCTTGTTGCAATGTAGAGGTAGTAAATGGGGGAGCAGGAGACTTTTTTAATGGGTGTTTTTCGACAGCATCGACCGTAAATATTGCATCAATACATTGATTTAGAAATTTTTCAGCTTCAGTTTGTGTTTTAAAGCTGGTGTTTAATGTTGCTTGTATGTTGCTGTCTTTATTTCCTGAAAATTGACCTGTAACACGATAGAGTGGAGTAGAAGTAAATGCATTTATTTCTTTCTCTTTTTCAGCTATTAATCGCACTGTTACCGATTGAACTCGTCCGGCAGAGAGAGAAGGTTTTACTTTTTTCCATAAAACAGGTGAAAGTTCAAAGCCAACTAAACGATCCAATACTCTTCGAGCTTGTTGTGCATTTACCAAATCAAGGTTTAATGTACGAGAATTATTGATGGCATTCAAAATGGCGCTTTCTGTAATTTCATGAAAAACAATGCGTTTTGTTTTTTCAGTCGGTATGTTTAAGGCTTCTATTAAATGCCATGATATAGCTTCTCCTTCTCTGTCCTCATCAGTTGCCAACCATATTATTTCAGCTTGTTTTATGGCTTGTTTTAATTCGTTGATAATTTTACTTTTATTGGGGAGTACTTCATAATTTGGCTCAAATCCATTTTTTATGTCAATACCTAATTGCTTCTCAGGCAAATCTCGGATATGCCCCATAGATGATTTGACGATGAAGTCTTTTCCTAAAAAACTTTCAATGGTTCTTGCTTTTGCAGGTGATTCTACAATGACTAGATTTTTACTCATTAGTTAAACTTTGAATTTTTAAAATAAATGCAAAAGTACAATATATTAATTTAAACACGAAGATTTGTTTTTATTTTTTTTTTAAATCATGTGTTCAGTTAGATAAAATACTTTTTCATCGCTTTTGATTATATTTGTGATTTGCTTCTGTTGCTTTTGTGTGTCTAAATTTTTAAATTACCTTATTAATACGAATATTTATACCTTTTTGTTGTTTAAAATTTGTAAAAAGTAAAAATATATTCTAAAAATATAATTATTTGAGATTGATTTTTTTTGTTTATCTTTCTAATTTACATTTAATCAAACAATAAAAATTTTTATATTTTTTTAAATCATGTAAATTATTCATATACTTTTGCAGTGTACTAATAAACTAATACACCATAAAAGGATACTATGATTGAGATTAAAAACATTGATTTTGCGTATAAAAAAAAGCAAAATTTATTTAGCGAACTAAGCCTTACGATGACGCAAGGTCATATTTACGGACTTTTAGGAAAAAACGGAACAGGTAAAACTTCTTTATTGAAAATAATTTCCGGATTACTTTTCGCTCAAAAAGGAGAGGTAAATGTATTGGGCTATAATGCTGCTTCTCGTAAACCGGATATGTTGAACGATTTGTATTTTCTTCCCGAAGAAATATTTGTTCCGTATCTGAAAATTAAACAGATTGAAAAAGTGTATGCTCCATTTTATCCGAAATTCAGCAAAGAACAATTCGACAATTATTTAAAAGAATTTGAAATTCAAGATAAAAATGCTTTGGTAAATAAATTGTCTCAAGGACAGAAAAAAAAAGTAATGATTGCTTTTGCCTTAGCATGCAATACTAAATTATTGTTGTTGGACGAGCCAACCAATGGATTGGATATACCTTCCAAAAGTATTTTTCGTCGAGTGATGGCATCAGTGGCAACTGAAGATATTGCGATTATTATTTCTACTCATCAAGTTCGCGATTTACACAGTTTGATTGATTCGGTAATTATTTTGGACAATGGTGAAATAATAATAAATGAAACGGATGAATACATTACACAAAAATTGACATTTAATGTTTTGGAAACTCCGGTTAATGAAACAACTTTTTTATATGCTGAAGATAATTTTCGGGGATTAGCTATCGTAAAAGAAAATGATGAACATATTGAAACTAAACTTGATTTAGAACTTTTTTTTAATGCCGTGATGGCAAATAAAAGTAAAATGAAAGATGTTTTTAACCTTAAAAACGAATAATATATGGATGCGAAATTTTCATTTATACGAGTAAAATCTTTGTTAAATAGATATTTTATTGAAAATTGGAAAATAGATTTGATTTTAGGACTGATAATTTTTTTATTAACATTGATAAGCCGATCACATCAAACTCCTTTGTTTGTTTTTTCTTTTTTAGTGATTGTGTATTCATTTAAACTTTTTGCTGTTAATTTGAGTGTTTTACAAAGAACACATTTTTTGATGATACCTGCAAGTATCTTTGAAAAGTTAAGTGTGAACGCAATATTGATACATGTATATTATCCATTGATATTGTTAGTGTTCTTTTTCATTGGTATTGTATGTAGAGGAATAATAGTCTCGTTTTTTATTGATAAATTTGATATAGTTTTGGAAAGTATGTATCAATGTAAGAATATGATTAATTCCATTCCTGTTTTGTCATTATTATCGATACAAGCTGTTGTGATGTTCGGTTCAATCTATTTTATGAAGTCCCCGTTTTTTAAAACTTTATTAAGTGTAATAGTTTTTTTCTTGTTTTTGTTATCAGTGGTGTTGTTTGTGTTTTATAAAAACTTAGAAAATAATGCTATGCTTACGGTATTAATTACTGAAGAGTTTTTGTCGAAAATAAATGAAATAAGGAATTATGTTTTGATATTTATAAAATTAAGCATTCTATTTTATTTTTGGATACTTAGTTATTTCAGATTAAAAGAAATGGAGGTTTAATATGGAATTTAAAGAAAAACAAGCCATCTATTTACAAATAGCCGATTATGTGTGCGATCACATTCTTAATGGCCATTGGCAATCCGGCATAAGGGTGTTGTCGGTACGCGAATTAGCCGTGAAACTCGAAGTGAATCCTAACACAGTCATGCGTGCCTACGATACTTTATTAAAACAGCAAATTTTACTCAATAAAAGAGGAATAGGTTTTTTTGTAGATCAAAATGCTTCAGTAAGAATTTTAACGTTTCGTAAACAAAGATTTTTGGAAGAAGAGTTGCCGCATATAATTAAAAATATGCATTTACTCGGAATTAAAATTAATGAAATTGAAGAAAAATACAATGAGTTTCAATACAGTCAATATTTATCTTTAAACGATAATACGTATGAAAAAAGTAACGAATAAAATATTAATAATTACATCAACTGTTATCATCTTATTTGTTGTTATCAGTTCGTTGATATTTGTAAAAAAAATCAATGACCAAACAATATATGAATGCTTGCCTGAACAAGGACAATTGGAAGATGCTACATCAAGCGTCAAGGTTCATTTTTTTGATAGCGGATTTATAAAAGTTGATGAAGAACAATTTAACAAATGTGAAGAAAAAACTGTAACTGTTGAATGTACTTCCGATTCAAATGGAATTGTTATTGAATAGAGGATATTAAAAAAACATAAAATCAAAATTTTATATATTTATAATGCCTTCAAAAACAAAGCAAACAGGACCTTCTAACATTATATTTTTAAAGTTATTATTATCTTTTAAAAAACTAACTTTAAAATGTCCGCCTCTTGTTTTAACCTTAACGTCAAGGCAGGGATGGAGTAGGGAATAGGCGAGGGAGGCGGCGGTTACGCCGGTGCCACAGGAGAGGGTTTCGTCTTCTACACCGCGTTCAAAGGTTCTGACAAAGATATAATCTTCTTTTATTTCAACAAAATTAACATTGGAGCCTTGGGGGAAGTTGCTGTGATGCCTGATGCGCTTGCCTTCGCTGATTACATCCAAACGATGGATATCGTCGACGAACTTGACCACATGGGGTGAGCCGGTATTGAGAAAATATCCATCTTCAAAAGCGACTATGTCTGCTACATCTATCATATGAAGTGATACTTCAACGCCATTTTCTAATTCTTTAATAATAAATCCTTTATGTATGCCGTCCATGCCCATAAATACGCCTTTTTCTTTTACGACTCCTCGTTTATGAGCAAAGGCAAGGGCACAACGTCCGCCGTTGCCACACATACTGCCTTCGTAGCCGTCGGCATTGAAATAACGCATTTTGAAATCAACGCCTTGTTTTTGTGTAGGATTAATCAGGATTAAGCCGTCGGCACCTATACCTGTCCTCCGTTGACACAAAGTGCGAATATAATCGGGATTATCATTGAAATCGAGCGAGCTGTTGTGAATAATGATAAAATCGTTGCCTGCTCCGTGGTATTTATAAAAGGTAAACATATTGATTTATGTACTCATTTTTAAAATATTGATTTCTTCTTTTTTTAGAAAGCGCCAATGACCTCTGGGTACATCTTTTTTTGTTAAACCGGCATAAGAAACACGGTCTAACTTTTCAATGTTATAACCCAATTGTTCAAAAATACGCCTTACAACTCTGTTTTTTCCTGAATGTATGGTTATCCCAATTTCTTTTTTACTGTCACCTACATAGGCTACTTCATCCGGAATCATGAGACCGTCACGCAATTCAATGCCGGAAACTATTTTTTCGAAATCTTCTAATGTAAGATTTTTGTCTAATTCTACATGATAAATTTTTCGTACGCCATAACGTGGGTGGGTAAGTCTTTTTGCCATTTCACCATCGTTGGTAAATAGTAGCAGACCAGTTGTGTTTCGGTCTAAACGACCTACAGGATACACACGTTCTTGACAAGCGTCCTCAATCAACATCATTACATGATTTCTGTCTTTTTCATCATCGGTAGTAGTAATATAGTCTTTAGGCTTATTAAGAAGAATATAAACGGGTTTTTCTCTTTGAAGTATTTTGTCTTCATAACGTACTTCATCGATAGGCATAACTTTGGTACCCAGCTCAGTAATAACGATTCCGTTCACTTTAACTGCCCCCGCTTCTATAAGTTTATCAGCATCACGACGGGAACAAATTCCGGCATTAGCGATATATTTGTTTAAGCGGATAGGTCCTCGTTCTTCACTCCAAGATAATGAGAGTATTTTAGGTTTACGTTCACTACCACGTCCTTCTGAACGTCTTATGTGTATAATATCCGATAAAATATCGGATTCAGCAGTAACATTTCTTTTTCGTGGTTTTTGAGATCGATTGCTATCTTCTCTTCGGTTTCTGTCTCGATTGTCTCTTTCGTAAGGAGGACGTTCTTTACTTCTATAAGGACGTTTTTCATTTTCATCACCGGCGTTACGAAAAGGTTTATTTGTTGTACCTTCACTTCTGCGTGAATACCTGTCATTGTCTTTGCAAAATCTATTGTTCTCATTTCGATCATATCGCTTAACTTTTTTGTCATCATCATTTGTTGCTCTTTCTGATGATTTACGAGTATTATCTTTACTAAAACGAGCTTTTGAATCGGACTGGTTTTTGTTGAAAAAATCTTTCCGTACTTTCCGCTTTTCGTTTTTTTCGGATGTCAATGCGATTTTTAAGGGATTTTTACCCTGTTTTCGGGGAGTTTTTTTGCTTTGCGATTCATCTGAAGAATTTTCGTCTGAATCTTTTCTTTTCTTTACGTATACCACTTTATTTCTGTGTTTTATGTTTAATTTCACCTTAATAAATTGATGCGTAAGGTACGTTGTTGTAAACAATTTTTATGTCAAAATATCAAGAATTGCAAAAGTACTCATTTTTATGTTTCATTTTGATTTTTTTTTGATATTATTTAATTGTCTTATTGTGCATTTATAATAAAGTAAAAAAGATAATGAACAATAATCAGAGTGTTGTTAATTAAAAAATAAAATTGTATTTTTGCAGAAAATCGCCCCGAGTAAAAACAGGTGCTACTTAGGGGCAATTAAGATGAAACGGCACCTTTAATAATAAATAAAAGAATTATGATACATGAATTACCGAAACTACCGTACGAATTAAATGCTTTGGAACCGATTATTACTCAAAAGACGATAGAATTCCATTATGGGAAGCATCATCAGGCGTATGTAAATAATTTGAATAATTTAATAAAAAACACAGCCTTTGAACAAGAAACGTTAGAACATATTATTAAAACTTCCGAAGGAGGAATTTTTAATAATGCTGCTCAAGTTTGGAATCACACATTTTACTTTTATCAATTTTCGCCTAAAGGTAAAGGTAGTCCATCGCAATCGCTGTTAGAAGCGATTGAAAAGCAATGGGATACATTGGATAATTTTAAAAAAGAGTTTAATACAGCAGCAGCAGGCCTTTTCGGATCGGGTTGGGCTTGGCTAGTTAAGCACAAAGATGGTAAGTTAGAAATTATGAAAGAAAGTAATGCAGGAACTCCTTTGACAAATGGATTAAAACCAATACTTACTTTTGATGTTTGGGAGCATGCTTATTATTTAGATTACCAAAATCGTCGACCAGATTATTTAAATGCATTGTGGAGTATCCTGAATTGGGATGAGATTAACATACGCTTTAATTAAATATAATCAATTATAAAAAATAAAAGGTTGCCGGAACTATTTTCGGCAACCTTTCTTTATATTAACAATGTAAAACAAATGGATGTTTATTTTGCCATTCCGGTTTTAGATGAAAATGATTTTTTATTTAAAACGCTTGATTGTATAGCTGAACAAAGTTATAATGGTAAAATATTCGTTTATATTTGTGTGAACCAACCTGATTCTTGGTGGAATATTTCCGATAAATTTTTGATATGTGTACGAAATGAAGAATTATTTCATCAATTAGAGCAAGGATATCGAGGTTTGGATATCCATCTCATTGATAAAACAAGAAAAGAAAATGGATGGTCAGATAAAAAGAGTGGAGTCGGGATTGCTCGTAAAACAATTGCGGATGAAATTCTTATGTATGCTTCCGATACTGATATTTTTATCAGTATGGATGCAGATACTTTATTTGAAAATAATTTTGTGCAAGAAATTGTACATAATTTTCATTCTTTTCCGGAAGCAGTAGCTATGAATCTCCCTTATTATCACAGTTTAAGTGGAAATGAAACTCAGGATAGAGCGTTACTTCGTTATGAATTGTATTTGCGAAATTTCATGCTTAATATGTTGCATGTCAATAGCCCTTATGCGTTTGCTGCTTTTGGTTCTGCCATTGCATGTAAGATAAAAGATTATAAGGCGGTGAGAGGCTTCGATACACAAATCGCCGGAGAAGATTTTTATTTTCTCCAAAAAATGGCTAAATATGGAAAAATTAAATTGCATACCGATGTCAATGTATTCCCTTCCTCGCGTTTTTCCGAAAGAGTAGCGTTTGGAACAGGAACAGCCTTGGCTGATTTTCAAAAAAATACATATCGACGCTATCCGTTTTTTCATTTTAGTTCTTTTGACAATATTTATAAAACTTATCTGTTGATTGACGAACTTTTTACTAAAGATATAGAAAATGAGTTTCTTGAATTTCAGAAAAACAATTGTAAAGTAGACCTTAATTGGGGTAAATTACGAAATAATTACAAAACAATTCCTATGTTTACGAAAGCTTTCCATCATAAAATAGACGGTTTACGTTTGTTTCAATTTGTTCGATATGCTCAAACTAAGCTCTCAATGAGTGATGAAGCTTGTTTGTTGGCGTTTATGAATAAATTTTACCCAAATAAAATACAAACAATGATAGAGGATGTAAGCACATTTACTTTTCAAAATTCTCCTATCGCCAGTTTGAATCAGATAAGAGATTTTTTAGTTGTGGAAGAAGATAAAATGAGGAAACAACATGATAGTCGAATTTTCACGAAAAAAAAAGAGTAATTTTGCGACATGAATCTAAGCCGTTATTTTGTAAATAAAATATTAATTGTTAATATATTGAGTTTTATTAGTGTCTCAATTTATGCGCAAAATAATTCTTTGAATGATACGACAAGTATGCCCATGGGCAATGAATCGGCTAAAAATTATGTTCCTGTTTATAATTATCTACATAACGTTTGGTTCCCTGAAATTCTAAATCATTCTTTGGTAGATACTTCTATCAATGAAATTCAACGGACAGAAATATTGTCTGCTTCTCGTAATTTGTATGCTCATCTGGGATTAATAGGGCAAGCCAATTATTCCATGAATTTTACATTTCAACGAAAACACGGATTTGTTTATAAAAGCATGCCCTTTTCACTGTATCATCGTAATTTTAATAATTGGCATTGGCATTATACTCCTGAATCTTACACCCGAGTAGACTATGAATGGGGTTCAGGTAAAGAAAATTTATTTAATGTTACACACGTTCAATCAATTAAAAATTTTGAATTTGAAATTGATTTTAGTACCATGATTGCTGAAGGTATTTATGTGAGACAAGCCATCCGTGATGTGAATGTAGGAGCTCGTTTATCGTATCGTACTACTAATAAACGGTATGGATTTCATTTTGCCTACTTATATAATTTATTTCGTTTAAATGAAAACGGAGGTATAGCTCAGGATACTATGTTTGAAACCGGTATGTCTGCACGAAGCATTGAAGTAAAACTGTCAGATGCAAGTAGTGACTACCAAGATCATGATTTATTTTTTCGCCATTATTTTCGTTTGTTAAAGTTTATGTCCGATACTAACAATAACAAGTTTAGCTTAGGATATATTATTCACGACCTTGAGTATAGTCAATTTAAATCATTATACAAAGACAATGCGTTGAATATAGATTATTATAATTTATTTAATTATGATTCACTTCAGACTTTTGATTCGGTAAAGTCTTTTCAATTTAGGAATAGTTTGGTGTGGTCTAATTTTTTGAACGAAGATTCAATTAATGTACATAAGGATAATTTTTTACATTTGGTATTCGGTATTTCACATTCCTATATAAAAGTAGGGGATAGTTCGGATAATTTTTATAATTTTCAATTAACTCCTATGGGGAAAGCACATGTAAGGCTTTTTAAGTATTTGGACTTAAAAATAGATTTTTTATATACATTAAATGGATATAATTCAAATGATATTACTTCTACGGCATCATTTTCATGGAAAGTTAAAGACAAACATTTACTTTCTTTAAAATCTGCGTTTTATCGTTATCAGCCGGATTATTTTTATACGTATTATCTTGCAAATACGTACCAATGGAGTAACAATAATTTAAAAAAACAACAACATATTCAATTGGGTATAGAATGGCAGTATGATAATTACGTTGTGAATATTAATTATTATTCGCTGCAAAATTCAACGATGCTGAAAGAAGATATTTCTGTATTTCAGTTGAATAGAGCGGCAAATATTATACAATTTGCGGCATGGGTTCCGTTTAGGTATAAAGGATTTGGTTTTGATGCGAATGTATATCTGCAATATTGTGATAATTCCTCTCTGCAAATGCCTTGGTTGGCGACAAGAGAAAGTGTTTTTTATGGATTTACTATGTTTAAAAAAGCTTTATTTTTACAATTGGGGTTTGAAATGTTATATAATACTCCTTATTATGCTTATGGATATAATCCTGTAATGCAACAATTCTATTTCCAAGATGAAAAGAAAATAGGTAATTATTTTTATCTGGATTTTTTTGCGAACGTGAAAGTAAGTCGATTCTATTTCCATTTTGTTTTGGGTAATTTTCTTGCAGATGTATTTCCGAAAACCTATTATTTAGTTCCCCACTATCCGGCTAAAGGTTTACATTTTAGAGTGGGTGCTTCCTGGAGATTTCACGATTAATCCAAGCATATTCTTAGGTGTTTATGCTTGATTTATAAATTCTAAAAAACATTTTGGAACAGCACATTCAAATGTCATTTTGTCTTTGCTTTGCGGATGAATAAAACTCAATGTTGAAGCATGAAGACACAGCCGATGAAGGGGATCTGAAAGAAACCCGTATTTTTTATCACCTACAATCGGATGACCCATGCTTTGCAAATGCACTCTTATTTGATTTTTCCTACCTGTTTCTAATTGTAATTCTAATAAAGCAAATGATTTATTGTGTTTTAAAGTTTTATACCGTGTTGTTGCTATTTGTCCTTTTTCAGTATCTGAGGTAATATGCATTTTGGTGGATTTGTCTTCGATAAGATAAGAGCTGATAGTACCATTCGGTTTTTCAGGAATGTTATGTACAAGTGCAATATACGTGCGTTCTATAATGTTTTCTTTCCATTTTTCTTGCATGATGGTTTGTATAGCTTTGGATTTGGCAAACATCATTAATCCCGAAGTATCTCTATCAAGTCGATGAAGCAGGTATATTTGTTTGTTTTTCTCTTTACTTTTTATATATTGATTGAGTATATTATAGGCTGTTTGTTCTTCTTTACGAGCAGTAGCAACACTTAACAGTCCTTCTTTTTTATTTATAACTATCAGTATTTCATCTTCAAATATTATATTCAATTTTGAGTGTTGAAAATTTATTTCTTTATTTTTAGAAGATAGTATACTTACAATATCTCCTTTTTTTAATGGATAATCAAAATGTGTAATTATGTGTTTATGATTGATTAAGATTTTTTCGTTTTTTAAAAGTTCTTTGATAGATGTACGACTATGTTCTTTTAGTTTTTCTTGTAAAAAACGGAGCAGTATTGTTGCTTCAGTAACTTTTAAACTAAAATATTTTGAAGATGATTTTGAAAAAAATGATGCTTTCATTCAATTTTTTTTTGCAAAAGTACTTATTTTATTTTTGTTAGGATGTAAATAGTATGAAGTTTTTGAAATTCAAAAACGATTAAACATTCAAAAATATTTATTATTTATTTTTTCCATTACTCATTATTGATTATCTTTGCAAACCATAATTAAAAAATAATTAGAATTGTATGGAGTATAATTTCAATGAGATAGAAAAAAAATGGAGGCTATATTGGGCCGCGAAAAAAACCTTTAAAGCCGAAAATGATTCTCCTAAGTCCAAATACTATGTGTTAGATATGTTCCCTTATCCTTCCGGTGCCGGTTTGCATGTTGGACATCCTCTTGGTTATATTGCCAGCGATATTTATGCTAGATACAAACGGTTAAAAGGCTTTAATGTTCTACATCCTATGGGATATGATGCTTTTGGGTTGCCTGCCGAGCAATATGCCATCGAAACCGGACAACACCCGGCAATAACAACTGAGAACAACATCAAACGTTACAGAGAACAATTGGATAAATTAGGACTTTCTTTTGATTGGGATAGAGAAGTAAGAACTTGCGAACCTGAATATTACAAATGGACACAATGGTGTTTTATACAATTATATAATAGTTCTTACTGTAATCAAGCCAAAAAAGCTATTCCGATAAGTGAATTGATACAAGCTTTTGAAAGCACAGGTACACAAGGGTTAGATATGGCAACAACTAGTAAGCTTAGCTTTACCGCAGAAGAATGGAAAAACAAAAATGAAGAAGAACAACAAAGTATATTGATGGATTATCGTTTAGCCTATTTATCAGATTGTATGGTTAATTGGTGTCCGAGATTAGGAACCGTATTGGCAAACGACGAAGTAGTTAACGGTAGTTCTGTGCGTGGAGGATGTCCTGTTGAGCGTAAATTGATGCGACAATGGTCTTTACGCATAACAGCTTATGCTGAACGTTTGTTGAAAGGCTTGGAAACTCTTGACTGTTCGGATTCATTAAAAGAAATTCAACGCAATTGGATAGGACGGAGTGAAGGGACTTATATGCAATTTCCAATTCAACATAATATTCAAACCTTGGATGTGTTTACTACGCGACCCGATACTATTTTTGGCGTCAGTTTTATGGTGCTTTGTCCGGAACATCCATTGATTGAACTAATAACAACTGCTGATAAAAAAGAAGAAGTCGAAAAATATGTATCTTGGGCTAAAAATCGTTGTGAAAGAGATCGTTTGGCGGATATTAAAAAAATAAGCGGTGTGTTTACCGGTGTTTATGCCATACATCCTTTCAGTAAAGAACGCATACCGATTTGGGTATCCGATTATGTATTAGCCGGTTACGGTACCGGAGCCATTATGGCGGTGCCGGCTCATGATAGCCGAGATTTTGCTTTTGCTCGACATTATAAACTTCCTATTGTTCAGGTAATTGTTCCTAATGGAGAAAAGCCGGAAGATACCGCCACATGGTCTGAAGCCAAGGATTCGAAAGACGGTTATTGCATTAATTCCGATTTTATTAATGATTTGCCTGTACAGAAAGCAATTAAAAGTGTAATTGATAAGATAAAAGAACTGAACATAGGATTTGGGACTGTAAATTATCGTTTACGCGATGCTATTTTTAGCCGGCAGCGGTATTGGGGTGAACCATTCCCTGTTTATTTCAAAGGATGTACACCATATGTCCTTCCGGAAGATACCTTACCATTGAAATTACCGGAAGTAGATGCTTATTTGCCTACTGAACGCGGAGAACCCCCTTTGGCACGTGCAAAAAATTGGAAGTATATGGATTATCCTTTGGATTATAATACCATGCCGGGGTTTGCCGGTTCAAATGCCTATTATTTACGGTATATGGACCCTCATAATGATCAGTCCTATTTTTCAAAAGAAGCTAATCAATACTGGAGAAATGTTGATTTGTATGTTGGGGGATTGGAACATGCTACCGGACATTTATTGTATGCGCGTTTTTGGAATAAATTCTTGTTTGATATCGGTCTGGCTTGCGAGGACGAACCTTTTCAAAAGATTGTAAATCAAGGAATGATTCAAGGACGTTCCAATTTTGTATATCGAATCAAAGGAACGAATACCTATGTTTCCTATCATTTAAAAGATTCCTATGATACCGATGCCATACATGTAGATATTAATATGGTTGATAATGATGTTTTAGATATCAATGCATTCAGGAAAAGACATATTTCTTGTGAAGATGCCGAATTTATATTGGAAGAAGGTAAATACATTTGTGGATATGAAATCGAAAAAATGTCGAAGTCATTATATAATGTGCAAAATCCGGATGATATTATTGAAAAATACGGTGCCGATACCTTACGTATGTATGAGATGTTTTTGGGTCCTATCGAACAATCCAAACCTTGGGATACCAAAGGAATTGAAGGAGTATTTCGCTTTCTGAAAAAGTTTTGGCGATTGTATCATATATCTGATAATGAATTCTTTGTCAGCGAAGAGGAAGCTGTTTTCAATGAATGGAAAATATTGCATAAAACCATTAAAAAAATAGAAGAAGATATTGAACGCATGTCGTATAATACTTCCGTAAGCACGTTTATGATATGTACAAATGAACTAAGCGATTTAAAATGTAATAAAAGAGGTATTTTGGAACCTCTTTGTGTCTTACTTTCACCTTTTGCGCCTCATATAGCCGAGGAGTTGTGGGAAATGTTAGGACATAGAGAAAGCATAAGTCATGCATCTTTCCCAGTTTGGGAAGAACAATATTTAATAGAAAACACTTATAATTATCCTATTTCTTTTAATGGTAAAATGCGCTTTGTGATGAGTTTCCCCGTTGATATGTCGAAAGAAGACATTGAAAAAGCCGTTTTGTCTGCACCCGAAGCACAAAAATGGTTGCAAGGAGGTATTCCAAAAAAGATTATTGTTGTTCCTAAAAAGATTGTGAATGTAGTAATGTAGATGTAATTCCGAAGAATAGCACATCGCTTGGAAATATTTTTGTTTTTTTTATATTAAATGTGTTTTGATAGTCTCAAAAATTATATTTTTGCGTTTTTAAAAAATTAAAGTAAGTAATAATTAAAACTCAAGAAACATGTTTATTGCCATGATTGTATTGTTCCTGGTAGGTTATACTATAATAGCCTTGGAACATCCTTTGAAAATTAATAAGACTGCGACAGCATTGTTATTAGGTGTTTTGTTGTGGGTGTTTGCTACCATCGGTGGGGAGGAAATTTTAGTAAATACCAGTTCTTTGCGTGAATATTTAATGGCTAATCCGGGCTCAACTTTTACCGATTGGTTGGTGCATTTTAAACTTATTCATGCTTTGGGAGAAGTTTCTGAAATTATCTTTTTCTTACTCGGAGCTATGACTATTGTTGAAATAGTTGATACGCAAGGAGGCTTTAAAATTATTACCGATAAAATTCAAACCACAAATAAAGTGAAGTTATTATGGATACTTTCTATTTTAACATTCTTTATGTCAGCAGCTTTAGATAATTTAACCACATCCATTGTCATGGTTGCTTTATTGCGTAAATTGATTAGTGAAAAAAAGGACAGATGGTTTTATGCAAGTATGGTAATTATTGCCGCTAATGCAGGAGGAGCATGGTCGCCAATTGGAGATGTAACAACCATAATGCTTTGGATTGCAGGCAAGGTGTCTACACTTAATATAATAGAAATGACTTTCATGGCTAGTTTAATGTCATTGATTGTGCCTTTAGTTGTTTTGTCATTTATGATGAAAGGAGAAGTTAAACGGCCTGAATTAGGGTCTCATTGCGATACTAAAAATTGTTGTAGTCAATCTCAAAGTATTTTCTTCTTATGTTTAGGTGTAGGGGCATTGCTTTTTGTGCCTATATTTAAAACAATTACGCATTTACCTCCTTATATAGGTATGTTGGGTGGATTGGGATTATTATGGGTTGCCTCTGAAATAGTACATCGAAAGGATTGCGAAGAAGATAAAAGTAAATATGGAATATCTAATGTCATTAAGAAAATAGATGTCCCCAGTATTTTATTCTTTTTGGGGATATTGATAGCTGTCAATGCTTTGGCCACAGTAGGTCATTTAGGTCTACTATCTGCACAATTAGATTCTATTAATTTGCCTGAACCTGAAAAATACTATTTGATTAATATTATTATTGGTATATTATCTTCCATAGTAGATAATGTTCCATTGGTTGCCGGAGCAATGGGGATGTATTTTTTTCCTATGGATCATTATTTTTGGGAATTCTTGGCGTATTGTGCCGGAACGGGTGGAAGCATACTTATCATTGGTTCAGCTGCCGGTGTAGCTGTTATGGGTATGGAGAAAATCGATTTTATTTGGTATCTTAAAAAAATATCCTGGATAGCCTTAATCGGTTATTTTGCCGGTGCTGCTACTTTCATAGGCGAAAAAGCAATTCGTACGTACTTTGGAGGTGATCATCATGCGAAAAGTTCGGAGGTGACTCTTACTAAAGAAGGGGTGAAAGAATATTTATCCAAACATACATTTTATATAGTTCAAACGGATGATGAAAATAAATATAAAGATAGTACATCACTTCAATTTTGTAATTACAATGATTATTATGGAATTACTATTAATTCTATTCAAAAACAAAATGATACCGTTTATCTTTATGATAAAGCTTCAAATTTAGTATTAAGCGATTTTGTTTTTAATAAAGAATCATCGGATACTGTTGCAAATGTTATGTTTGGAGATAATTATTTGATGGTTACGAAATCCGGAATGGTTTATTTGATTACTCAAGATGGTAATATGTTTCCTTTAGAGAAAATGGAATAAAGTGAAATATTTATTTAAAAAAAAGACGATTTTAATCGTCTTTTTTTTTGCATTTAATTATCTATATCAAATAAAAAAATAATGTATATTTGCTTTTGTAAATTTATGGTTTTTGAATAGATGTAATAACTTTTAAACAAACTATTTATGAAAAAAATAGTGTTATTCTTTATATATTTATTATTATATATATATTCTTCTTTTGCGCAAGTATCATGGTCAAAGGGCGATGGTTCAGAAGCAAATCCATATCAAATAGAATCAGTTGCACATCTGCAATATTTAGCCATTCAGGTAAATAAGGGTTTTCCTTATGAAAATACTTTTTTTATTTTAATTAATGACTTAAATCTTAGTTCTGTTTGTGGTATAATAGGGAACGATACTATTAATTGGATTCCTATTGGTACGAAAAAATATCCGTTTAAGGGGGTGCTATATGGAAGAAATCACACAATCAAAAATTTGTTTATCAATCATCAGACTAAAGAATTAAAAAACAAAGAGATGTCTTACGCTATTTCTGCTGAAACAGTCAAAGAAGAAATTTATGATAAAATTCTCAGCATATCAATGGATAGTCTTTATTTCGGCTTATTTGGTTACTTATCAGGTGCTAAAATTGATAGCCTTCATTTAGTCAACACTTATATTAATGGTGTGTATTTTGTTGGGTCAATAGCTGCTTTCGCCGATTCTTCAAGCATTGCTTACTGTAGCAATAGCGGTAAATTAAAAGGAGATTATTATATTGGTGGAATTATAGGAAGATCTGTAGCCGGCAAAATCTATTCGTGTGTAAATATTTCAGATATTCAAGGATACGTTGTTATGGGTGGTATTTGTGGTGATTTACGTAATCATTCCGAACTCTCTTTTTGTTTGAATAGCGGTAATGTAATCGGCAGTAGTGCCAATATTGGAGGAATATCCGGTATTATCGATGCATCCTCACTTTCATATTCTATTAATACGGGTGGTGTGAAAGCTCCATCGTATGTTGGAGCTATTGTTGGAAATAAAAAAAACGCCTTTGTTTTTAATTGTATTTATGATAAACAAACTTCTTTGAAAAAAGCAATCGGACAGGATAAAAATAAAATTGGGACTGATGATGATTCCGCTATGGTAAATGGCAAACAGACAAATGAAATGTTTGGTAATTCATTACAAACCTGGATAAATGATAGTTTATCGCATTGGTATTATCATCAATCTATGTATCCCATCCCTCTGGGATTGGAAAGTTTCGATATTGCATATATTGCTGCAATTCCTGTTTTTTTGCAGAATAATGAATCTGTCGATAGTATATATACCGATTTTAAACTGGGTAAAGGAAAAATCAATCAAGCTGTAACTTGGGAAACTTATGACAGTCTGCGTGTCAACATTGTAGATTCTATGGCATTTATTGCTTGTTTTACACATAAAGACACGGTGAGTTTGTCTTGCGCTATAAATGATGTTATGAAAAATATATACTGTAAAGTAAGTAATTCTACCGAAATTCCGAATAAACCTTGGAGTATATATGGACAAGATACCATTTATGAAGCAGGAATATATACCTATTATATTGATACGGTTAAAGGGGCAACTCATTATGAGTGGAAATGTTCCGATACGAATTGGTCTAAGAATGATTCAAATCTTAGCATTCGTTTGAATCTAAAAGACAGCGGAAAATATATAGTGTCAGTAAAAGCTATCAATGCTTGTGGAGAATCAGACACCATTAATAAAGAAATAATTTCCTATATCGATACGAAAATATATAATTTTACTTTAGAACAAAATATTCCAAATCCTGTTAAAACAAAATGTGTGATTCCATTTACATTACCACAAGATGGACAGGTTAACTTTCAACTGATAAGTGTTTATGGACAAAATCTACATGAAGAAGTGATAACAGCTAAGAAAGGAAAAAATTACATCGAAATTGACGCTCGAACCTTATCAAATGCCATTTATTACTATGCGGTTACTTATAGAGGAAATTGCTTGGTTAAAAAAATGTGTATAGAAAAGTAATGTTTTTCAATAAATTACTGTTTTATTTTATGTTCTCTTTAGGATTAGCAAATCAAGTGATTTTGCTTATTGATGTATCTGCATAAAATTTAAAATGTGGAATAAAAATATTTTCATTGATAAAAGGTCATATACTAATAAATAAAATAAATTTATTTTTGTTTATAAATCTTTATTTAGTACTTTTGCAAAAATTTGTACTTAAAAATAATATGTCATAATGAGACCCGATTTTAATAGCGTTAATTATAAAAGCAATTCATTATTAGATAAAAAGAGTAACTTTTCTAGTCAAGAAAATGAATGGACAACAGCTGAACAAATATCGTTAAAATCATTGTATACTGCCAATGATTTAGAAAATATGGAGCATTTAAATTATGCAGCCGGACTTCCTCCGTTTCTAAGAGGTCCTTATTCTACCATGTATGTGATGAAGCCGTGGACTATACGTCAGTATGCGGGTTTCTCTACTGCAGAAGAATCCAATGCTTTTTACAGGAGAAATTTAGCAGCAGGACAAAAAGGTTTGTCTATTGCATTCGATTTAGCTACACACCGTGGTTATGACAGTGATCACGAAAGGGTAGTAGGTGATGTTGGTAAAGCAGGTGTAGCTGTTGACTCTATCCTGGATATGAAAATTTTATTTGACCAAATTCCTTTAGATAAAATGTCGGTTTCTATGACCATGAATGGAGCAGTATTGCCTATCATGGCTTTTTATATAGTAGCGGCTGAAGAACAAGGGGTGTCAATAGAACAACTAAGTGGAACCATACAGAATGATATATTAAAGGAATTTATGGTTAGAAATACCTATATTTACCCACCTCTTCCATCCATGAAAATAATCGCTGATATTTTTGAATTTACAGCTAAGAATATGCCTAAATTCAATTCTATCAGTATTTCAGGTTATCATATGCAAGAAGCAGGTGCTACTGCAGATATTGAGTTGGCATATACCTTGGCGGATGGACTTGAATATCTTCGAGCCGGTATAAATGCGGGTATGGATATTGATGCTTTTGCTCCGCGTTTATCTTTCTTTTGGGCTATCGGTATGAACCATTTTATGGAAATAGCTAAAATGCGTGCTGCCCGTATGTTGTGGGCTAAAATTGTCAAACAATTCCATCCGAAAAATCCAAAATCATTGGCATTACGCACTCACTCCCAAACTTCAGGGTGGTCGTTAACAGAACAAGACCCGTTTAATAATGTTGCACGTACATGTGTGGAAGCCATGGCGGCTGTCTTAGGGCATACACAGTCTTTACATACAAATGCTTTGGATGAAGCAATTGCTTTGCCTACCGACTTTTCGGCACGTATTGCACGTAATACCCAAATTTATATTCAAGAAGAAACCAATGTTTGTCGTGTGGTTGACCCTTGGGCAGGTTCTTATTATATTGAAAATTTAACCCATGAAATTGCTCATAAAGCATGGGGACATATACAGGAAATCGAAAAATTAGGAGGAATGGCAAAAGCCATTGAAACAGGCATCCCTAAAATGCGCATTGAAGAAGCTTCTGCCCGTAAACAAGCACGGATTGACTCAGGTAAAGATATCATTGTAGGAGTAAACAAATATCGTTTGGAAAAGGAAGATCCGATAGATACATTAGAAGTAGATAATACTGCTGTCAGAGAAGCTCAATTAAAACGTTTGGCTGACTTACGTGCACACAGAGACGATAAACTGGTTGAACAAAAATTGAATGCAATAACAGAATGTGCAAAATCGGGGAAAGGTAATTTATTGGCATTATCCATAGAAGCAGCTAGAGTTCGTGCTTCTTTGGGTGAAATATCCATGGCAATGGAAAAAGTATATGGACGTTATAAAGCAAAAATTAATCTTATATCAGGCGTGTATAATTCAGAAACAAAAAATAATGAAAGCTTTAAAAAAGCTTGTGAACTGGCAGATCAATTTGCTGCAATAGAGGGACGTCGTCCACGCATCATGATAACTAAAATGGGACAAGATGGTCATGATCGTGGAGCTAAAGTAGTGGCAACGGCTTATGCTGATATCGGTTTTGATGTTGATATGGGCCCTTTGTTTCAAACTCCTGCAGAAGCAGCAAGACAAGCAGTTGAAAATGATGTGCATTTTGTTGGAGTCTCGTCTTTGGCAGCTGGGCATAAAACTTTAGTTCCTCAAATAATTGACGAACTTAAAAAATTAGGTAGAGAAGACATCATGGTAATTGTAGGCGGAGTTATTCCGCCTCAAGATTATGATTTCTTGTATAAAGCAGGTGCTGTGGCTATATTTGGTCCCGGTTCTGTTATTAGCGATTGTGCCATCATAATACTTAACTTTCTGATACAATCAAGAAGCTAATCCAATAATTTATAGTGTCTTACTTAAATTAAAAAGCATGTCAAGTATCTCAAAATCTGCGGGTAAAATAACTACGCATGTGTTACAAAAAATGAAAAACAAGCATGAGAAAATAGCTATGTTAACAGCATACGATTATTCTATGGCTCGCTTGTTGGAAATTGCAGGAATGGAAGTAATTTTAGTGGGCGATTCAGCAGCAAATGTTATGGCTGGTTATAAGACTACTTTGCCCATTACGTTAGATCAAATGATATATCATGCTTCTTCAGTAGTTAAAGCAGTTGAACGTGCTTTGGTAGTTGTTGATTTGCCCTTTGGTACTTATCAGGGGAACTCTAAAGAAGCCTTACATTCTGCAATTCGTATTATGAAAGAATCCGGTGCTGATGCAGTGAAATTGGAAGGTGGTAAGGAAATTGTGGATAGCATTGATCGTATTCTTACTGCGGGAATCCCTGTTATGGGTCATTTGGGACTTACACCACAGTCTATTAACAAATTCGGAACCTATGCCGTAAGGGCAATGGAAGAAAAAGAAGCCACTCGTTTAATGGAAGATGCTTTGTTGTTAGAAAAAACAGGCTGTTTTAGTATAGTCTTAGAGAAAATTCCTGCAAGCCTTGCAGCAAAAGTTACAAAAGCAGTTAACATACCTATTATCGGTATTGGCGCAGGTCATGAAGTAGATGGGCAAGTGTTGGTTTTACACGATATGCTAGGAATTACACAACAATTTTCTCCTCGGTTTTTACGTAGATATCATAATTTGAGTTACGAAATTACTACTGCACTCCAACGCTATATTGATGATGTGAAATCATTGGATTTTCCAAATGATAAAGAACAATATTAAAAATATATTTTTCCGTTGAACTGCTTAATTTTTTTCTTAAAAGTGAGTTTAGATTAAAATACTTTTTTGGAGGAATCCAACTAAAATAAGTATATGAAAATACCAACTATTCAACAAATTCGTGAGGCTGATGCATATACCATTGCAAATGAGCCTATAGAATCTATTCAATTGATGGAACGTGCCGCTAATGTTGCTGCTTCAAAAGTAATGGAACTTTTCCCATCTGATGTTTCTATGTTAATTTTTTGCGGAAAGGGAAATAATGGGGGTGATGGATTGGCAATTGCACGTATTTTATTGCAACATGATTATACCTGCCAAGTTTATATTGTTAAACATACAGAATCATTTTCTGAAGATTGCCAAAAGAACCTTGCCTATTTACAATCAGCACATCCTTTACATCTACATGAAATAAATCAAGAGGAAGATATTCCATCTTTACATATTGAATTGATTATTGATGCTATTTTGGGTAGCGGGTTACACACACCTGTAGCAAATAATTTGTTAAGTAAGGTATTTTCCCATATCAATCACAGCAATGCATTTGTGTTTTCTATCGACATTCCTTCAGGTTTTTTTGCCGATAAACCGATGCCAGCGGATGCACTTGCCGTACATGCAGATTTTGTGTTTACTTTTCAATTTCCGAAATTAGCTTTTTTATTTCCGGAAAGTTATCCCTTCGTTGGAGAATGGGAAGTTGGCAACATAGATTTACATCCGGACTTCATTAATACAATAGAAAGTCCGTATTATTATATAGAAGAACAAGATATTCAGGGAATACATAAACCAAGACCTAAGTTTTCACACAAAGGAAATTACGGACGTGCTTTATTAATTGCCGGCAGTAAAGGAATGATGGGCGCTGCTGTGTTGGCAAGCAAAGCATGTTTGCGTTCAGGAGTGGGGATTTTAGAAACTCACGTTCCTGAAATTGGATACCCTATAGTACAAACGACTGTACCGGAAGCTTTGTGTTCTTCCGATCAAAATACAAATCATTTCACTGCTGTGGATTTAGAGAAACTAAACAAAGCTAATGCTATTGCCATTGGTCCTGGTCTGGGTATGCACCCTGATACGATTGTGGGATTAAAAAATGTGATTAAAAATACACGAAGCCCGATTATTTTTGATGCAGATGCAATCAATTGTTTGGCTGATAATAAGACATACTTAGAGTTTATGCCCCCTCATTGTATTTTTACTCCTCATCCTAAAGAATTTGAACGTTTAGTGGGTAAAGCAACTCATTCATTTCATCGTTTGAATTTACAACGGGAATTTTCAATTAAATATCAATGTATTGTTGTTTTAAAGGGAGCTCATACCAGCATTAGTATTCCTAATGGAAATGTTTATTTTAATTCTACCGGTAATCCCGGAATGGCAACGGCAGGAAGCGGTGATGTGTTGACAGGTATTTTATTAGCGCTGCTGGCACAGCATTATAACCCTATTGAAGCAGCAATTATGGCGGTATTTAATCATGGTAAAGCTGCCGATATTGCTGCAAAAAAAATCTCTTATGAAAGTATGATTGCTTCCGATATCGTTGAAGCATTAACTCAGATATAACATTTTTAGTTCTTTTGTGTTAAAAATCTCTAATTGTTTACTTTTTTACAATTTTATATGTATATACGCCAATTTTATTTTTTATTGATAAAAAGTATAAGCCGGAATGTAAATTTTCCATATTAATGATACATTCCGAATGATTGATAGACTTTCTAAATACTTCTTTTCCTATAACATCATATATTCTGACTTCTTCTATGTTTCCGTCAAAACTATGAATAGTTACTTTATCGGAAGTAGGATTCGGGTATATGTCAATTTTGTTGTCTTTTGGTTTTTCTATAATGCTATTTTCGCATTGGATGGTTCTGCTTACCTGTTCTCCGGTATCACATTCATTAAAAGTATATACACTGATTTCTATGGGATTGGGATTAATGACCTGTAGGGTAATGTATACTAGATTAGTTATGGTATCTAAGATTTTATTGTTGCCATTACTGGTAATTTCGTTTGCAATCCAATGATAGTAGGCATTCGGTACCGGTTTTACATAATATGTATAATTTTTCCCGACTTTAACTATTGAATCTCCCTTTATTTGACCTATGCTTCCTAATGGTAGAAGATCGTGAATGATGATAGTGTCATAACGATAACAACCATAATCATCTATGCTATATACAACGTAATTTCCACTTGTTAAATTTTTCCTTTCTGTTGTTGGTGTCCCGTTTGTATATCCTAAATCTTCCCAATAGTGATATACAGGCATTATATATTCTCCTGTTATTTTGGTGATTTTTATTTCACCGCTGTCATAGCCGACACATTTATTATCAATAGTAGTATACTCAACAAAAAACTCCAAATCATCAATATAGGCAGTATCATAAGCACACCCTAAAGAATCACTGCCTTTAACGATATATATTCCTCCTCTGTCTATGATGGCAGAAGTATCGGATTGCACTCTTTTTACACCTCTCCACTCATATGTGTCAGCGCCTGTTGCATATATTTCGGTTTCAGTATTTTTGCATATTATATTTGGTGCATGTATATTTAAATTCATAGTATAAGCAGGGTATGAATAAACGATAACCGAAGAGGTATCAGCACATCCTGACTTTGTATAGGCTGTGTATGTGATTTTATAACAACCCGTATCAATGAAAAAATATGTAAAAGTAGAGTCTGCGGTAACATATTCTGTACCTGCATTTTCACTGATTTTAAATATCTGCCATTCACCGTAAGAAATTTCACTTATCTTTGAAGTAGCGGTGGCTGAAAGTACAACACCACCGGGATAGCATGCATAGGTTGTTGAATCACATTTAATAGTTACATCGACTTCATCACAAACTATCATACAGCTTAATGTAGTGTTAGTTCCCAAAGCAGAAGTCATAGTAACTGTGTAGATTGAACTATCAGCGGGATTTTGAATATTTACCTTTTGGTTATAGCTGATGATATTTCCATTGGGACCACGCCACACATAAGAAACAAAACCATCAGGGGCTTCCAATCGAGCTACAGTTGCGGGACAACAATATTGAAGATTGATTTCCATTGGATGGCATTCTCCAACAGCATATCCATATCCAAAATGGCCACCATAACCGCAGTCTGCTGTCGCAATGACAATATATATGGTTTGCCCTAGTAAGGGTAATAAATTAATCCCTACCGTTGACCAATCTTTCCATTGTATGTTTAAAGAACAATATTGAAAACCGGGGAGATTATTTCCTGTTACAACTAAATAACGATTGTCAGGAATGTTTTTTAAATTCCCATTAACATCTTGAATTCGTAATTCAAAATAAGGGGATGCTTCTGCCGTATGACTTGGATCATCAAAAACTACGGCATAGTGAAGAAGAAACAAAGCATTATTTGAATCTACTGTCATTTGATAGATAATGGCATCTGCCTCATACATCGTGTAATCATTCCCAATACGTGCACTTTGATTAAAGCCATCCGGAACCAATGCTAATTTCGTATTGGGAGTGCCATTACAAGTATGATTATCATAAGCGTAGATATCTGTCATAATGGTATGACGTCCGGAGACAGGTGAACTTCCTGTCCAAGTTAAATAGGAATATGCTGTATTACCTACACCACTGGAATTGGATATTTTACATACCCAATTGGTAAAATTTCCTTGACTGAAGTTTAAGTTTGGGCAGGATGCACCAATTTGTGCTTGTGTATAGTGTTCATAAGCAAATACTAAAAGTAGTATAAGAATTATTTTTCTAAAAGTTTTCATTTTTTTTATAATTTTTTAGGTTTATTTGTTAGACGTTTTATTTATTAAGAACGTTGCCTTGAAATTCATTTTATGTAACATTATTTTAAATATTTTTATTTATTGTTAAAACAGGATATCAAATACATGTTTTTACTATTAATGTTTTTCTTGCAAGTATTTGCAATATGTGTATTATTCTTACATAGCATATACTAATGATTTTTTATTAGTTTTGTTTGATAGAGCTTACATTATTAATTAATGATTCGTTAATTTTAGTGAAGATTCATTGTATCGTTCTCCAATATGCGGATACTTGGCAATGCAGTTTTCTATTTCTTTTATTTCGCTATTAGTTAAAGTAACGTCAACAGAGGCCGAATTTTCAATAAGGTATTTTCTTTTTTTTGTCCCGGGGATAGGGATTACATTATTCCATTTGTTGTAAATCCAACTTAATGCCAATTGAGCTAAGCTGATGTTCATGCTTTTGGCGATTTCTTGTAATGCTTTCATTAGTTTCAGATTGTTATCTAAGCATTCTCCTTGAAATCGTGGAAGATTTCGTCGTGGGTCTGTTTCTTGCAAAGAACAAATACTTTCAAAATTATCGGTAAACATACCTCTTCCTAAAGGGGAAAATGGAACTAAAGTGATACGTAGTTCTTTTAAAAGTGGTAATATTTCTTTTTCAATACTTCTTGATAAGAGGGAATATTCACTTTGCAAAGCAGTTATGGGGTGTATGGCATGTGCTTTACGAATAGAAGCAGCCGAGGCTTCCGATAAGCCGAGATACCTCACTTTACCTTGTTTCACTAAGTCAGACATAGCTCCAACGGTTTCTTCGATAGGAACTTGGGGGTCGACACGATGGGCATAGTATAAATCAATACAGTCAACACCTAAGCGTTTTAAACTTGCTTCAACAGCCTTTTGCATCCATTGGGGAGAAGCATCCAATTTGCTTGCAAATAAATCACTTCCTTCTTCGTAACGGAAGCCGAATTTGGTGGCAATGAAAATTTTACTTCGGTTTTCTTTTAAAACGTTAGAAATTAATCTTTCATTTTCTCCATTCCCATAAAAATCGGCTGTATCCCAAAAGTTAATGCCTATATCTAGGGCTTTATAAAGTGTAGCTATACTTTCTGTATCATCTTTTACGCCATACGCATGCGACATAGGCATGCAGCCCAAGCCTAAAGCAGAAACATTTTCGTCAGTATTTCCAAGTTTTATATATTTCATGGTAATATAATTATAAATGCAATTGCTCTTTATTTATTTTTAACGATAGTTGTCATTACTTTATGTATATCTTCACCGCTGGGAGGTTGGAAGATTTCTAAATCAAAAAAACGGGTAGCTGCCAACAAATGATCGAAAATATCTGCTTGAATCTGTTCGTATTTAAGCCATTCTGTTGTTGCGGTAAAGCAGTATAACTCTATGGGTAACCCTCGTTCGGTAAAATCCAATTGTCGTACCATTAATGTCATGTCTTTCCGAATGTGTGGATGATTTCTTAAATAATATTCTATGTATTGTCGAAAAACACCAACATTAGTCATTCTTCGTCCATTGATAAGTTCTGATGTGTCGATACAATGTTCTTCGTTGTATGCATTGATTTCTTTTTCTCTATCCAATAGATAATCGTGAATGAGTTGCACTTTTGTTAATCGTTTTTTAAGTGTAACATCGATAAATTTTACACTTCGTGTATTGATATGGATGGCTCTGTTGATTCTGCGACCACCGCTTTGTTGCATCCCTCTCCAGTTTTTAAAACTGTCGCTGATAAAAAAATATGTAGGAATGGTGGTGATGGTTTTATCCCAATTTTCAACTTTAACAGTGTTCAGATTGATGGTTAACACTTCACCATTGGCATTAAATTTAGGCATTTCTATCCAGTCGCCGGGACGAACCATATCATTGGAAGATATTTGCACACTTGCTACTAACCCAAGTATTGTATCTTTGAATATCAATAGCAATATTGCCGACATTGCTCCAAAGGCACTTAATAAGTACAAGGGCGACTGTTCGATAAAAATAGAAATAATTAATATAGCAATGATAATATAAAGAATGATTCGGATGAGCTGAAAATAACTCGTTATGGGTTTGTTTATGAAGATAGGTGATTTCCTGATTATGTGTTCCGAAGCTTTTAAAAATGATAAAACAATGATTAAAATAGCAATGATAATATAGATGTCTGTTAATTTTGTGATAAAAGGAATCAGCTTTTCAAAATCAATTAAAATCAATGGAGTGGTTTGTTTAACAATTATCGCAGGGATTAAATGTGCAACATTGTCAAATGTTTTATATTCTACCAATAAGTCATCCCATTTAATAGATGTTCGTCTGATGAATTTATAAAGTGTGTGAATGATGGCGTATTTTGTGATGTAAAAGCATATTATCGATATAATTATCAAGCTGACAAAAAGTATCAATAAGCGTAAATAGGGGATGCTTCCGTAATCAATGTTGGAAGATGCTAATAAAGTATCTATCCATTCAAAGAGAGAGTTCATCATTTTTTTTTAATTTTGTTCGTTAAAAATATTTTTAAGTTCGCGTTGTAAATCGTTTTGTTTTCGATGACTTAAATTTAATGTAGCTATAATTTCAGGATTTCCAACTAACTGGTAACAAACAACGATGCCTTGAGAAATCAATTGTTTTTTTTGGGTTTTCGTTAAACTATCTAAAATAGTAACGGGATAAATCTTGACTTTTTCTATCATTTCTTTTAAGCCGTTTCCTTGGGGATAATCCCATGCAATGAGATGCAAGCCGGAACATTTTCCGTATTGCATGGCATCGGCTGAAAAGCGGGTATTGGTAACTACCCATCCTTCAAAATCAAGGTTTTGATAGTACGGGTTTTTCTTTCTTTTTTTAATGATGTCGTTAACGCGAGAACGAACGTATAAAGGGACTTGTACTTTTACATTTTTTCCTTGGTCAGAACTGTACTTGCATTCAATTAAATATTGAGATTGTTCGCACGTAGCAATCACATCAACTTCATGGTTTACACAACTCCCTTCCACTATGATGCCTACTTCGGTTTTGAACCCTTGTTTTTCAAGTAATTTCCCGACAAATTTTTCGAAAGGGTAACCGGTAGGTCCCAATTCCATAATCGCTTGCTTTAATTTATAGCGTGTGCCGCTATTGTTTTTTTTGCTGTTCAATAAGTCGAAGGCACGTCTGTAAATTTGTTTGGTGGTATATCCGGGTTTTATCCAATTTTTGATATTTTCAACGATGATGTCGATAATAAGGTTGTCTGCGCCGGCATTTAATAGCGAATGTTTGAGCTTTTTAACATTAAAAAACTCTTTTTCGCCGGAGGCTTTAATTATTTGTATTTTATTGGAATTATCTTGCATGTATGTTTTTTGATGTTTTTTTGTTTATAAATTTAAAAATTTCCATTACTATAATAATAGGAATGGCTAATGAAAGTATGTATCCCCATTCTATCATGGTAATGTTTTCAATGCTTAATAATTTTTGCATAAACGGAATTTGCATGCTAAGAATGTGAATGCCTTGCGCTAACAATACTCCAAAAACAAGTATGATGTTTCTTTTCAAAGGAACTTTAAAAATCGACATTGATTCGGAGCGGCAATTAAAAGTATGGAAGTTTTGCATAAAAACCATAAGCATTAAAATCAGGGTACGAGCATGCAGTTCATCTACTACTTTGTGTGAAACGAGCCAATACCAGAAGACAAAGACTATCAAGCCAATGGTAAGTCCGGAGAGGATGGTTTCTTTAATCATCAATCCATTAAAAATTGTTTCTTTAGGATTTCGAGGTTTTTTGTTCATGGTTCCGGGTTCTCCGCCTTCAAATGCGAGTGCTACATCCTGAATGCCGTTGGTAACTAAATTGAGCCATAGTAATTGTACGGCTATCAAGGGCAAAGGCAAGCCGAATAAAATGGCGAGTAAAAACAATATAATTTCAGCTGCCCCTGTAGAAATAAGTAAATAAATCACTTTCCGCACGTTGTCGTAAGCAAATCGACCTTCTTCTACACCGGCAACGATAGAGGAGAAGTTGTCGTCGATGATAATCATAGCTCCAACTTCTTTCGCCACATCCGTGCCCGAACCCATAGCAACGCCAATATTGGCACGTTTCAGTGCGGGGGAATCGTTTACCCCATCACCGGTAACGGCAACAAACTCTCCATTGCGTATTAGCACATCGACAATTTCAAGTTTCTGGATAGGGGATACCCGAGCAAAAACGCTGGCACAACAGACCATATCTTTAAAAGCCGGACTATCGGCACTGCCGGCATTATGCAACATGTCTCCACTTACCACTCCTTGTCCTTCTTCCATGATACCTAATTCTTTAGCAATGTTTCCGGCAGTAGCAGGATGATCGCCCGTAATCATAATTACTTTAATCCCTGCTTTTTTGCATTTTTCTACCGATATTTTGGCTTCTGCTCGCAAAGGGTCAATAAAACATACCATGCCGTAAAAAACCATGGGAGGAATGTCGTCTTTGGTATAAATTTCTTTTTTAGTAAAATGCTCGTATTCTCCTTTTGCAAATGCAAGCACCCGATAGCCGTTAGCCGCTAAATCGTCGGCTTGTTTAAGAATAGATACTTTATCAAGAGGGATGTTTTCTCCTTTACTAATCATACTATCGCAAAAATCAAGTATGGTTTCGACAGCTCCTTTGGCACCTATATACACAATGTTGTCAATATTGCAAAAAGCAGCAGCGTATTTATTTTCCGATTCATACGGAATCTTATCAATTTGATGATGTTGTCTTTTTATTTCATTTGGCTGCATACCTAATTTATAGGCAAGTCCTAAAAGAGCTACATCAATAGCATCGCCATGATGGAGCCATGTGTCGTTTTCTTTGTGTAAATGTCCCTCATTGGCTAAAATGGCAATATTTGTTAAAGTTTCAAGATTAGTGTTGGATGCAGCATTGATTGCAGTGGATTGTTGGTCATCTATTATTTCACCATCCCCATTATATCCTTCTCCCGATACCGAAAAACTGCTTCCGTCGGCAAGGATAATTTTTTTTGCAGTTTGTTGATTCACCGTGAGCGTGCCGGTTTTGTCACTGGCAATTACGGTACAACTTCCCAAACTTTCGACAGAAGTAAGTTTTCTGACAATTACATTGCGTTTTGCCATACGTTTGGTCGCAATGGAAAGAGCTACTGTCAATGCTACGGGTAAGCCCTCCGGTATTGCCGATACGGCTAAGGCAACAACAAAAAAGAAAATAGCCGTTAAATCCATCCCTTGAAAGCGCAGCAATATTGCTAATACAACACTTATAATGATAATAAATACAGTAATTTGTTTGATAAATTTCTCCATACGGAGTATCAGTGGTGGTTTGGCAGATTTGCCTTCAGAAACATTTTTAGCTATTAACCCCACTTGGGTTAAGGATGCTGTTGCTACAACCACTCCTTTGCCTCGCCCTGTCATAACCGTAGAACCGGCATAAGCCATATTGCTTCTTTCCGCAATGCCGATATCTGTCCGTAATATTTTGGGATTTTTCTTGGCAGCTATCGATTCTCCGGTAAGAAAACTTTCATCGATTTCAAGATTAGAAGTTTCCATTAAACGAACATCCGCAGGCACTTTCGCTCCCGATTCCAATAAAACAATATCGCCCGGAACTATTTGTTCAGACGGAATTTCGTATTCTTCACCTTTTCTCAATACACGGGCTTTGATTTTCATTAATTTTTGTAAACCGGAAGCGCTTTTTTCGGCATTATATTCTTGAATCGTGCCCATTGCGCTGTTAATGAAAATAACTAAGAAAATAAAAATAGCATCTTTTGCTTCACCTATGGCAATAGAGGCAATGGCAGCGGCAATCAATATAAAAATTAACGGACTGATAAGCTGATGAAGAATGATAGTGAGAAGTGTGGTTGGTTTTGCTGTCGGGAGTTTGTTTTCCCCGTAAAAGTGTATTCTTTTTTGAACGTCTTCTTTATCAATTCCATTCTTGTTAGTTTGTAATTCATTGAGAATCTCATTAATTGGGAATGAATGCCATGTCTCTTTTGCTAATGTTTCTTGATGTTTTTTGTCGGAAATAGTCATATGAATTTTTAGTTAAAATATTTGCAAAGATAAGAAAAAAATAGAAATAATAGGGGAGGGATATCTATTGTTTTAAGGAAAAAAAAGAAAAAAAATAATCAATCGTGCATGTATTATAATATTTTTTATGTAGTAACATTAAAAAAAAATGTATTTGATTATAACAAGAAAGGAGAATAGAAAAGCTCTATTCTCCTTATTATATAGATAAAGAGCACTTATTTATTTTTAATAATTTTTTTGTTAATAAGCGATTTTTCTAATTTTTTTGTACAGAAAAACCAATCGTAGCAACGCATTTCATCTTTGCTTTCCATTCTTTCTTTAGCAGCACCGCAAGAGCCGGCTGTTGGAACGATAACATCATCGCCGGGACGCCAATCGGCAGGAGTAGCTATATTAAAAGCATCTGCAGTCTGTAAGGCAATGATTACACGGTATAATTCGTCGAAGTTACGACCTAAACTAAGCGGATAATAAATGATAGTTCGAATAAAACCTTTTGGGTCAATCACAAAAACAGCTCGTACTGCTTTTGTACTGCTTTCTCCCGGCATAATCATTCCGTATTTTTTGGAAATGTCCATGGTAATATCTTCAATTAACGGAAATGTAACTTCCACATGTTTCATTTTTTTATATTTGATTTTATCTTTTATGGTACGTAACCATGCAATATGACTGTAAAGACCATCTACGGAAAGTCCAAGAAGTTTGCAATTAGCTTCGTTAAAGGCTTTCTCCATGGTAGCGAAAGTCATGAATTCTGAAGTGCAGACAGGTGTAAAATCAGCAGGATGACTGAAGAATATAACCCAACTTCCTTTGTAATCGTCCGGAAAATTAATCTCTCCTTGTGTAGTAGTAGCTTTAAATTCAGGGGCTTTTTCGCCTATACGCGGCATAAAAAATACTTGTTCTTCCATGATAATTAATGTTTAATGTTATTTATTATATGAATTCATTTCAAATTTCGCACTAAATTCTAATCTAATGAATGTTATTTTGTTTTTCTAATGAATAGTTTATTAAAGAAAATATTTTATTTGTGTAATTAAATATTGTATTTTAATGTTTTAATTTGTTAATAATTATCTTTACGAATCACGATGATTAGCGTTTAAATTTTATGCAAAGATAAATAATTCAAATATACAATTATACTATTTTTAAATTTTATTATGTTTTTTTTTAAAAATATTTTTTTAAAGAAAATAAATAATAAGCTTGTTTAGGATTTTTTATGTATTCGATTTACAAAGAGAGGTCTCTTTTAGAAAATATCCATATACCTGAAATATAAAGCAAAATGGAAATAGTAGCCATAATGAAAAAATTAACTACATAGGCACCGTTTGCAATAATGGCATCGGAATCAAAAAGAGTTATGAGGGTGAAGTTATGCAATACATTTAATTTTTCATCCACATTGGCTAAAATATCGATAATAATAAAAGCAAGCGGTAGTCCTGCCCCAAGTGCGAGGGCATTTTTAGTTTCATTAAAGATACAAGAAGCCAAAAAGCTAATGCCGCTTAAAGCTGCAAAGAGTAAAAATACACCAAGATTTAACATAAAGAAAGCGTTCACATCTAATAAACCCGGAAAAGAAGCTTCCGAAGCTGCCCATCCGACAAGGGTGAGTATCAGAATTTGCAAAGCAATGCTTGCAATAAAGAATATCGCTTGAAAGCTTGCTATTTGTATGCGAGTATGCGGTGTCGACAGCAGATAGGCCATAGAACCTTTATCTACATGTTCCACTATCAAGCGGTTGCTTACCATGATTACATAAATGATAAGAACAAAATAAATTAACATGCCGTAAAAATAAGAAGCTACCATTGTTACTAAGGAAGCGTTTACGTCGATGTTAAATCCGAAAGCAGTCATTAATTCCGACGACATTTTAAAGTTTGCCAAAGCGATTAATTCATCCAATCCTTTCGGGTCGTACATATTAATAATTACGGTTACATAGAGTATCATCACTCCGGAAATGATAGTGAAAATGCCATAATTTTGTTTGATATTAAATTTTAATAATGAGCTTAGTTTCATGATTTGCTTCCTCCATAATAATGCATAAATAAATGTTCCAATGAATATTTTTCCGATTGGATATCTATTATTTTATACTTGCTTAATTCTTTGATTAAATTATTTAAATTGTTGATTTCTTTTACTTCCACGCTTGCATCGGTTAGTTGTCCGAAAGCAAAGTGTGTGTTGTTGACGAATTTCGAGGCTTCTTCCGTATCGGAAAATATAAGGGTGTAGTTTTGCCGTTTTTTCTGCCGTATGCTATGAATGTCTTCGATGCACACCATTTCGCCTGCCCGTATGATGCCGATGGTATCACAATTTTTTTCGACTTCGTCAAAATTATGGCTGGACATAAGGATGGTTTTTCCTTTATTTTTTTCTTCGCTGATGAGTTTAGCAAATTCTATTTGCATCAAGGGATCCAAACCCGAAGTGGGCTCATCCAAAATAAGTATCTGAGGGTCGTGCATAAATGCTGTGATTACAGCTACTTTTTGTTTCATTCCCTTCGACATTTTTTTAATGCTCGTACTGCTGTCTAATTCAAAACGTTCAATGAGCTGACGACACAACGAGAGGTCTGTTTGTTGACGCAACTTAGCCATAAATTGAAAGAATTGCATGCCTGTCATAGCGTCTAAAAGGGCTAATTCTCCCGGCAAATACCCCACTTGTTTCATAATGGCAGCAGTTTGATGCCTGCATTCCATTCCATTAATGGTGCATTCGCCCGCATCGGCATTTAAAAATCCCATCAAATGGCGTATGGTAGTTGTTTTTCCTGCACCATTGGGACCCAAAAAGCCGAAAACTTCTTTCTCTTTAATGTTGAATGTAATGTGAAACACCCCTTTTCTGTTACCGAAATCTTTGGTTAAATTATTGATTTGTATCATATTTTTTAATTTTAAATATGTAAGAACATTCAAATAAAAGGTTTATTAAATAATCGGCAAAAATACACATAAACTAAAATGAAAGATAAAAAAAGTAAAAAAAAATTATAGATTCACCTGCAAAAGCGTAGAATCAATTAAAAATTAAGAATTAAACTTAATGCAACGGATTAACGCTGATATGTAAGCAGGTGATTTACATTCACCCGCTTACTCTGCAAAATTGCGTAAGCTGAGTTACTCAGTTGAGTAAGCAGACTTACGCAATTGAGTAAACCTAATTACAAGGCTGAGTAAATCGAGGCATGTGGTTTTTTAGGATTAAAAAAAAGGAAAATTAAAAAACCACGCTTGGTTCTTGTAAGAAGCATGCATGGTTTTTATCATTTGCACGTTAGGTTTTTGTTCGAACCACGCTTGGTTTTTATGGTTTGCACGCATGCTAATTTCCGGGGAGGAGAAATCAGTTAATAGTTAAGACAAAAGTCTAAGGTCGAAAGACTAAAGACGGTTTTTTCGTTCCGAAAAATAAGGGTAGGTTGTGTATATCTCTTTGTGTTCTTTGCGTAAAAACTCTGCGTCCTCTGCGGTTAATTATGATGAATTAAGAATTAAACTTGATGCAAGGCTCTAAAATACTAACAGCTGATAGTTGTCAGCTTCCGAGTTCATAAAAATGCCGTGCCTATCTTTTTCGTCGGAGCATGGGGAGTCGTTGCAAGGAGCTCCCATGCTCGTTGAAACGAGATTGCAATCTCGTTGGGTTGAGATTGCAATCTCAGTTGAAGAAGTAAGGGAAGTCCTTTTAACGGGCTTGGGACGTCCTGCGAACGGACGTGGGAACTCATAAACACACATTCGATAAGAGGGATTTCTTTTGCCCGATAGAATCCTCTCCCTTACAAATGCTACATACAACCTAATTCATTCTTTAACAATTCGTAATTTTCTCTTCAACTCCGTAGGAGTTGCATATCTGTAGAAAAAAGGATTAGATTTCCGTTTTTTCACCCCGTAGGGGTGATATATTTGCAAAAACCCACCCCTCTAAATCTCCCCAACTGGGGAGACTTGCGAGGGCGAGAAGGTTACAACAAACAATCATTTTTTTGTAAACCGATATAATTTATTTGTATTTTTCCTCTATAAATTTTTGAAATATTTTTATCCGTCTGTGTGTAATTAGTCAATTTTATGTACATTTGCAAACCGAAATCATATAAAAAATGAACCAAACCTACAAGGCAACATTCTCACAATACGCGCTACCGCAGTTCCTCCCCACTTGGGGAGGGAAGGGAGGGGTGATTTGGGAAGATTTAGAAGTATGCAGCCTTAAAACTATGATGTTTGAGAAATATCCTTCTATTTCACCTTATACCTATTGTGCGAATAATCCTGTAATGTTTGTTGATCCGACGGGGATGAATGATGATGAATGGGTTTATGACATTGAAACAAAAGAATTAATTTGGATAAGTGACTTAGGTGGTGAAGAAACTCAAACCGTTACGTTTGCAAAAAGCCATGAAAATGGAGGAAAAACTGCTGAAGGAACAGTTACCTATGATGGAGCAATTACGGATATGTTTAGTTTTAATCCATTAGTAACAACAAATGTAGATTGGGGTAATATTATTTTTGGAGCATCAAATATAGTAGGAGGTGCAACTATGGCTATAGATGGTTTTACACTTGGAATAGGTTCTGAAGGGATGCTTTCTAATTTAGCTATCCCATTGGTAATGGGAGGTCTTACACAAGGGATTATTGGTTATAAACAAATAGCTGAAGGATTAGGTTATGGAATGGCTGAAAATAATAATAATTTTTTAGATATGTTTTTCACGGGAGCAAATATTGCAACATCTGTGGGGAATATAGTAGCAGAAAAGGCAGGAGTTTCTAATTTAAAATCTCCTAAAACTTCTACTATTTTTGGTTGGGCGGCAACAATTACTTCGGTTGGATTTTTCATATATTTGATTCATGAAGCAACCCATCCGGAATTCAAATGCTATCCTAAAGGTTCAATATTTACAAAATTTTAAAATAGCATGAAAATATTTGAACGTAAATATAATATTTTGTCTATCCCAACAAGATTTATTTTAAGTGTTATTTTTTGGGTCTCCTTATTAGCAATTCCTGGAATTTGGTTAATAGGGGTTAATGTTTTATATGCAATATCCGTAAGTTTTATTCTAATCTTAATATCAGAAATATATACAACCTATACTCCTGTTGAATTAATTATTATAGATGAAGACAAACAAGAAATAAATATCACCTATTATATGTTTTATTTTTTTAAAAAGGAAATTATAATATCTTTTAATTCATTAAATTATTTGGACATTGGGTCACATAGACAAATGTTATCAACAATACATATTCTTTTTCACTATTGTCCGATAAAAAAATAAAAAAAAGAGAAGGAGATAATTAAACCTCCTTTCTCATTTGAGTAAATTTGTACTTCGAAATTTAACACATTTACTCATGGGCAAAAGTACAATTTTTTTC
>JAQVNO010000040.1 GCA_028703095.1 Bacteroidales bacterium | reverse complement strand
CATGGGTGTTGACAATTCCTATAGCTATGGTTTTATCGGCAATAATATATTGGCTTTTTACGTTTTTTATGTAGTTTTTTATCGTTAATTATTTTTTTATGTTTTCTCCTTTTATACGTTATATCGTAAACGAAAAACATTATACTGACGTTGTACAGGAGATGTTTAAACTTAAACACGATGTATAGATAGGTACTTCGGATATCAAAGATATGTACGTAAAACGGAATAACGTAGTAATACCTTTTTTAAAAATATTGGCAGAATTAGTTGACCGTAAAGTAAATGTGCGATTGATACATGCCAAAGAACCGGGACCGAATTTCAAAAAGGATTTTGATAAATATCCGACATTAATAAAGGGATTGGAAAGAGTACTTTGTCCCAGAGTGCATTTTAAACTCATTATTTTCGATTTGCATACAGTCTATATAGGTTCTGCCAACTTAACCGGTGCCGGGCTGGGTATGAAAAGTAAAGATAATCGCAATTTTGAATCGGGAATACTTACCAATAATCCTGAAATTGTAGCAAAAGCTATTGAGCAATATGATAATGTATGGATGGGGAAGTACTGCGCAAGTTGTAATAGAAAAATCTTTTGCGGAGATAGAATCGATATGGTTTAACGCAAATATGTCCTGGAGAAACTAGGAAAGAAATTAACAATCTATCGTTATTAAATCTTCAAAAAAAAATATACTTTTTGCCCGAATAAAATGTATATTTGCAACTTAATCTATAAATTCACAAATGGTATCATATACAGAGGATAATATTAAGACCCTGGAGTGGTTTGAGCACATCCGACAGCGACCCGGCATGTACATCGGGAAGTTGGGAGAAGGCTCTTCGCAAGACGATGGAATTTACGTTTTGGTGAAAGAAGTAATCGACAATTCCGTGGATGAGTTTATGATGGGTGTTGGTAAAACGATAGAGATAACCATTAAAGAAAATCAAGTTACGATACGCGATTACGGCAGAGGCATCCCTTTAGAAAAAGTATGCGATTGCGTCTCAAAAATGAATACCGGAGGAAAGTACGATTCCGATGCTTTCCAAAAATCAATAGGTATGAATGGAGTCGGATTAAAAGCTGTCAATGCTTTATCAAAACATTTTCTGGTTACTTCCTATCGGGAAGCTAAATCAAAGACTATAGAATTTGCATATGGACAAGTTGTTCAGGATAATCCTATCGTTGAGGAAAAACAATTAAACGGCACCAAAATTGTGTTTGTTCCTGATACGGATATTTTCGGTAATTATAAGTTTTATTCAGAATATATCGAAAAATCTTTGTGGAATTATGCCTATTTAAATCGAGGATTGACCATTGTTTTCAATGGGCAGAAATTTAACTCAAAGAACGGATTGTTTGATTTATTAACGAATACGGTAAACGGGCAAGCCTTATATCCGGTCATCCATTTATTCGAAAATGAATTTGAGTTAGCGTTTACACATTTGGAAAGAAGCAGTGGAGAAGAGTATTACACTTTTGTCAATGGACAGCATACCATACATGGAGGGACACATCAGCAAGCATTACGCGAAGCGGTGGTAAAAACTATTCGTGATTTTTATAAAAAAGATTACGATGCAAGTGATATCCGTCAATCAATATGTGCCGCTTTGAGTATTCGTATACAAGAGCCTATGTTTGAATCGCAAACAAAAACCAAACTAGGTTCAGAGAATATGAAAGAAGGCGGACCAAGTGTGCGTTGGTATATCAATTCTATGGTTAGTAAGTTATTGGATAATTACTTGCATATGAATCCCGAAACAGCCGAAACCTTGCAAAGGAAAATTTTGGATTCCGAAAAAGAACGTAAAGAAATTGCCAGCATAAAGAAAATTACCAAATCGAATTCAAAAAAAGTCAGTCTTGTCAACAAGAAGTTGCGGGATTGTAATTATCATTTTAACGAAAAAAATGAAAGAGGATTGGAGACAACCTTGTTCATTACCGAAGGAGATTCTGCTTCGGGTTCTATTACCAAATCGAGAAATGCAGATGTGCAAGCTGTTTTTTCATTGAGAGGCAAGCCTTTGAATACTTTTTCGAAAACCAAACGTATTGTTTACGAAAACGAAGAATTTAATCTTTTGCAAGCAGCATTAAACATAGAAGACGGCTTGGAAGGATTGCGATACAACAACATTATTATTGCAACCGATGCCGATGTTGATGGTATGCACATTCGATTACTTTTACTTACTTTCTTCTTAAAGTTTTTCCCTGAGCTTATCAAAGCCGGACATGTGTATATTTTACAAACACCCTTGTTTAGGGTGAGAAACAAAAAGGAAATTGTCTATTGTTATAGTGAAGAAGAACGTCTGAACGCATTGCAAAAACTGGGAGCAAAATCAGAAATAACCCGTTTCAAAGGATTGGGTGAAATATCCCCGGATGAATTTAAATATTTTATAGGTCAAAATATACGGCTGGAACCGGTAGTGTTGAATAAAGACACCAATATCAATAGTTTATTATCCTATTATATGGGTGAAAACACTATGGATCGTCAACGATTTATTATAGAAAATTTACGAGTAGAAGCAGATATTCCTGCATAATAATAATAACTATGAATGTAATAACAGAAACAAAATTTAATTTACCCGGCACAAATGCCTTTTATAAGGGAAAAGTGAGAGATGTCTATACTATCGGTGACGATTTGTTGGTGATGATAGCTACCGATAGAATTTCGGCTTTTGATGTAGTATTGCCTAGAGCAATACCTTACAAAGGGCAGGTACTAAATCAAATTGCTTTGAAATTTTTGGATGCAACAAGAGATATTTGTCCGAATTGGAAAATAGCATCTCCCGATCCTATGGTTACCATTGGTCATAAATGTGAAGCTTATCCTGTGGAAATGATTATTCGTGCCTATCTGACCGGAAGTGCGTGGAGAACCTATCAAAGTGGTCAGCGTCACATTTGTGGCGTAGCTGTCCCTGATGGAATGAAAGAACATCAGCGTTTTGAGACCCCTATCATTTCTCCAACTACAAAAGCTGCTGAAGGTCATGACGAAGATATTACTAAAGAAGAAATTTTAGACCAAGGTTTGGTTTCTCCAGAAGAATATGCCGTCTTAGAAGAGTATACCATGAAACTATTTCTAAGAGGTTCGGAAATAGCGTTGAAACAAGGACTGATTTTAGTAGATACTAAATATGAATTTGGGAAAAAGGACGGAGTGATTTATTTAATAGATGAAATTCATACTCCCGATTCTTCTCGTTATTTCTATCTTGACGGCTATCAAGAACGTTTTGAGAAAGGCAAACCACAACGGCAACTATCCAAAGAATTTGTACGGGAATGGTTGATGGAAAATGGATTTCAAGGAAAAGAAAACCAATCAATACCACTCATGACCGATGAAATCGTAGAAAACATTTCAAATCGATACATAGAATTATTTGAACATATTACCGGTGAAAAATTTCACAAATCAGATACTTCATGTATTCTTAACAGAGTCGAGAACAATATTTTAAATTTTTTACGTCATAGGGTTTAGGTTTAAATTTGTTTTCTAACCTAAAAAAAATCAAAGATTTTTTTTAAACATTTATCTTATTTTACCTCTATTTTATTAAAAAGTAAAATACAAGGGAGGGTTTATTATTATTTGATGTACATTTGCAAAATAAAAGAAGAAATACTTTTCATTAAAATAAAACAAGCGAAATTTCGTTTTAATAAAATAATTTATAAACCCATTAATTGATTTAATATATTGTATTTTAGAATAAAAGACCATAGATTAGCAAAAGTATTTGTATTTGCGATAGTAATATTTCTGGGCGCTTGTTCTACAAAAAAAACAGCTTTTGTAAACAGAGTCTATCACGGTATTACTACGCGTTACAATATCTATTTTAATGGGCATGAAAGTTTTAAAGAAGCAGAAGTTTCTCTTAATAAAGAACTTCGTGATAATTATACGAATATATTACCTGTATTTATCTATCCGGAAAAAACAGTGGCGATGTCATTTTCTCCCCAGTGGGATAGAACGATAGAAAAATGTTCCAAAGCAATCACCAAACATTCTATTTTAGTCAAAGGAGAAGAGTATTGCCGTCCCATAGACGATACGTATTTGTTAATGGGGAAAGCATATTTTTATCGTCAAGATTATAATGATGCCTTGCGTATTTTTTCCTATATCATCAACACCCATCAGAATGGGAATGTATGGGCAGATGCATATACGTGGAAAGCAAAAACGAATCTACAATTAAATAGAATAGACGATGCAGAAGAAGGCTTAGAGCAGATTCGTCAAACCATCATGCGTCATAAGAATAAAAAATACAAACAACATTGGGAAGCTGTGATAGCCGATAAATTACTTCGTCAGAAAGAATATGATTTAGCAGCAGCACATTTGGCTGAAATAGAAGGGGCTAAATTTATTGACAGAGATTTTAAAACCAGGGTATTGTTTATTTTAGGACAGATATATCAAAAACTGGAACAGCCCGAATTAGCACAAAAAAAATATGAAAAAGTATTGAAACGGAATCCTCCTTACGAGATGGAATTCAATGCTACATTAAATATGTTGCTTTGTGCCAGTAATGTAAAAAGAGAATCCAAAAGCACCCTTAAGAAAATGCTGAAAGATATACGTAACGAAGAGTATAAAGATCAAATATTTTATGTGTTAGCAAAAATCGATTTTAAAAACGAAGATACAATTTCCGCTATTCGTAATTTAGAGGCATCGGTTTTTTGGAGCATTAATAATCAATATCAAAAAACGGTGTCTGCATTAGAACTCGCAGAATATTATTTTGAGCATTCTTTGTTTATGGAGTCGCAACAATATTACGATACGGTTTTATCGATTATCCCACCAAGTTTTCCAAATTTTGAAGAAATTCGTGTGCGAGCGGGTGTTTTAAAAAATTTGGTTGAAAATTTAATGATTATAAAAACGCAAGATAGTTTGCAACGTATGGCGGCAATGTCGGCAGAAGAATTAGACCTCTACATAGATAAAATTATTGCCGATTATGAGCAAAAAGAAGCCGACCGTATTGCCGATGAAGCCGAAAAGGCGCAAATGATGGAAAATACTTCGCGTTCAAATACAAGCAGCAGGAAAAGTGCTTGGGTGTTTTATAATACTACGCAATCGAAGTTGGGTGAACAGGAATTCAGGCAAAAATGGGGCAGACGTGTGTTAGAAGATAATTGGTTTATCAGCGATAAAACCAATATGATGTTTATGACAGAGAATCTGACTGAAGAAATGGGAGAAACTACCGAAGATGCAGAAGAAAAACCGGAAAAAGAAGTACCACAAGGCAGCAGAATCAATGACCCTACTAACAAACAGTATTATAAACAAGATATTCCCAAGAGTGAAACAGATATTGTGCAATCTAACGAGTTAATAGTGATAGCACTCTATAATGCCGGTTTTATTTATTTTGATAATTTGAACGATAAAGAAAAAGCAGTACAGCAGTGGGAATCTTTGCTTTCGCGATATCCTAATCATAAATTGGAAGCTCCAACTGCTTTTCAGTTATATAAAGCATATACATTGTTAAATAATACGGAGAAAAGTGAGTATTACAAAAATTTAGTACTCAGTAAATATCCCGAAAGCGATTTTGCTAAAATTATAGAAAATCCTAATTATTATGCTGAAATAGAAGCTAAAAAGAAAGAATCTCAAAGTTTTTATGCCAACGTATTTACTTTGTTTGAAGAAGGAAAATATAATCAAGTCGTCAGCGAAACGAAAAAAGGCTTAGAGTTATATTTAGACCCCGGCATTCGAAAAAACATGAGTTATTTACGAGCAGTTTCTTTAGGAAAATTAAATGGTGATGAAGTATTTAAAAAAGAGTTACAGTCAGTCGTGCAATCTTATCCCGCAACAGATATAGATACGCTGGCAAGCGGTGTGTTAGAGGCTTTGAAACGTTTGGAATTCGAAAAAAATAATGCAAGCCCGATAGCAGCCGATTCCTCTAAAATATTGAAAGCTGAAATAGACCCTTATGTGTATAAAGATGCAAATTTTCACTTTATTATTATCGTTGCGGATATCAAAGAAATTAAAGTGGATAAATTAAGGCTATCGATAAGCAATTTTAATAAAGAATATTTCAGGATGGAAAAATTCGATATATCGAATTTTTATATCGATAATACACAGCAAATGATTACCATTTCACGTTTCGAAAACAAACAAAAAGCCATGGAATATTATTGGGCGATGAAAAACAATCAAACCCATTTTGACGAATTAAACAAAGCCAAAAGAACAATAATTTATGTTATTTCTGATGATAATTATACCATTTTCTTCAGAAATAAAGATAGAAGAATGGAATATGATGATTTTTTTAATAAATATTATCTGGATAAATAATTTTAAATGTGTAAATTATGTCGAAAAGTATAGAAGTAGAAACTAAAGTGATTAATCTTATCGGTGCAGGTACAGAAATAAAGGGAGATATTATTTCCAATGGCGATTTTCGTATTGATGGGGTGCTGACTGGTAATTTTAATTCTAAATTAAAATTGGTGATAGGACAATCGGGAAAAGTGAATGGCAATATTACCTGTAAAGATTGTGATGTGTCGGGTGTGGTTCAGGGGAATATTGAAACCTTCGAAACCTTGACATTGAAAACCTCATCAAACACACAAGGAGATTTAAAAGTGAAACGACTTTGTATTGAACCGGATGCTGAGTTTACAGGCAATTGTCAAATGAACAAAATGATTGATGTTGAAGAATCCTTTTAATTCTTCGTCGACTTTCTTTTATGGATAAGAAAAATAAACTTCACGAATCAAGTTCCGCTTATTTGAAATATACCGGACTGGCGTTTCAAATGCTGGCAGTCATCTTATTATTTGTCGTCGGAGGGATTAAATTAGACGAATATTTGCATATGTCATTTCCGGTTTTTACATTAGTGCTTTCGTTAACAGGGGTTATCCTTGGCACCTATGTGGGGATAAAAGATTTCTTGAAGAAAAAAAATAAAAAATGAATATCTTAGCAAAGGTTTTTATACTTTTGCAAACATAAATTCTAGATAATAATGTTAAAAAATATATATGTTAAGTATATTAAGAAATTGTTGATTTTCACAATTTTTATATTGGCAATTCAAACCCTCTGTCAATATGTTTTTCCTCAAATCATATCGTCTAATACCGTTTATTTGATTCTTTTGTTTTTAGTACTTACCGCTTTATCTCATTATATTATTTTACGTACCGATGTACAACGTATGGAGTTTAAGCCGGATGCCGGCAAAACAAAAGAAGAACAAATGAAAGCATTGATGGCGATTGAACGAAAATTCATAAGTCATTATTTGCTGATAACAACAGTAAAACTTTTGTTGTTTCTGGCATTATTGCTGATTTATGCCTTGGTAAATAAAGAAGATATGCTTCTTTTTTCGTTGAATTTCTTGGTTTTGTACTTGCTATATAGTGTCTTTGAAATTATTTTTATAAAAAAGCCAATCAATAAAATAAAAACTAAAAAATAATATATAATATGCCAAAAATATCAAATAAAGGACAGTCAATGCCTGCTTCACCCATCCGTAAATTAGTACCCTATTCGGATGAGGCAAAAAAAAGAGGAGTGAAAGTGTACCATTTAAATATTGGTCAACCGGATATTGAAACGCCAAAAGAAGCCATGGCTGCTTTGCAACATGCAAAAATAGATGTATTAGCCTATTCGCATTCAGCAGGCATTTTGTCGTGTCGTAAGAAGGTAGTGGAATATTATAAACGATGGAATATCGATATTACTACCGACGAAATTATTATGACAACGGGAGGTTCAGAAGCCATTCTATTTGCTTTTAACAGTTGTTTGGACCCCGGTGATGAAGTAATTATTCCGGAACCCTTTTATGCTAATTACAACGGATTTGCTATTTCAGCCGGAGTAAGTGTAAAACCGATTGTTTCGGTTATCGATAATGGATTTGCTTTGCCTCCCATAGAGGAATTTGAAAAGCTTATTACTCCGAAAACAAAAGCTATTATGATTTGTAATCCGAATAATCCAACCGGTTATTTGTATTCCAAAGAAGAATTGCAAGCTTTAGCAAAAATTGTTAAGAAATACGATTTGTTTCTTATGTCTGATGAAGTCTACCGTGAATTTGTCTACGATGGCGAAGAAGTATATTCAGTGATGAATTTAAAAGAAATAGAGCAAAACGTAATATTATTGGATTCCGTTTCAAAAAGATATAGTGCTTGCGGAGCAAGAATAGGGATGTTTATCACTAAAAACAAAGAAGTCTATAGCACCGCTATGAAGTTTGCCCAGGCAAGATTAAGTCCTCCTTCTTTTGGCCAGATTTTTACCGAAGCTGCTGTGGATACCCCTCAATCTTATTTTGATGAAGTACAAAAAGAATATATAGCCAGACGCAATGTATTGGTTGAAGCTATAAATAAAATGGATGGTTGTTACTGCCCGAATCCCAAAGGAGCTTTTTATGCCGTAGCACGGTTACCTATCGATGATTCAGATAAGTTCTGCCAATGGTTATTGGAAGATTTCAATTATAATGGCGAAACACTTATGTTGGCACCTGCTACCGGTTTTTATTCTGCAAAAGGAAAAGGAAAAGACGAAGTAAGGATTAGCTATTGTTTGAATGTCAATGACATGAAAGCTTCTATGAAGTGTTTGGAAGAAGCCCTGAAAGTATATCCCGGCAGAAAAAAATAAAGTTTTTTTTTAATAAATGTAAGCTAATTTTTTTAAGTAAATAGCCTGAAATTTGAATATCAGGCTTTTTTTTTACATTTTTTTTTAATAAATGGGTAATTCGTAAAAATTAATAGTATTTTTGCAAAATATAAATAAAATAAGTTTTAATTAAAAATTTGAAAAATGAACAGAAAATTAGTTTTAATGATGGTGATTATCGCCACAGTTTTAACTTCATGTAAGAAATATGAAGTATCAGAGCCTTTGGATTTATCTACGCTCTCTACCGTTACTATTAAAGGCACTTTGTATGCCGACTTAAACCTAACGAATTCCGTTACTGAATTTGTTCCCGAAGGTCTACAAGTAACTGCTTCCATCCCTTATGCCGATTATGATGCCAACAATTTTTCGGGAGGTAATTATGTTGTTACGGCTACTATTGATAAAAAAGGTAGTTTCTCAATAGACATTCCTGTAGTATCTACCGGTGTGAATGTAAATCTTTCATTTGAAAGTTTTTCATATAATGTTATCAAAGCCATCGGAGAAGATACGTTACGCGAATTTACGCAATTTACGCTTCCTGTTAAGGCGGTTAATGGCTTAGGTAAAGGGAACTCTGCAGAAACAGTTAAGTTATCAGAAACTTATTCTATAGAATCTACAGATCCGAATGGAAATACCTTTACCCCGGAAACAAAAATTAAATTCGGCGGAACGCTTATATATTTAAAAGAATATAAAAATTATACTGTTATTACACCTACCGATACCGTTACACGAGATACAAATATATATGCTCCTGTTCCTGCAGGTGTTGTGTTAACCGTCTCAATATTATCGGTTGATGAACACGGAAGGCAATTTACCCAAACAAAAACTGTTAAAACAACAACTTCAGGTAAATATGAAATAGAGGTGCCTATGGTTAACAATGGGTATGCTGATATTGCAGTGTATAGCAATGAAATTTGGCAGTATGAAAATCGTATACTTGGGAAAACCTATCTGTACAATTATGATTTAACTATTACCAAGAGACTATATTTTGTAAATTACACCAATCAAAATTATACATATAGTCAAGGAACATTAGTTACGGAAGTAGAATAATTAACTTTTAAAAACCAAATAATTATGAGAAAGTTAATATTTACAAGCGCAACTATTTTATGTTTGTTTTCTGCTCTTTATGCTCAAAACGAAAAGAAAGATTTTTCAGAGATTTTCCCTAAAAAAGGAGATTGTTCCATAGGTTTGGATATGGCAAATATTATTCAATTTGTCGGAAACAGTTTTAGTGCAAATGGAGTGCCTTCTTATCCCAATTACAATATGATTACCCCTTCACAAGCATCAATTTCATTAAATCCAACACTTTTTGGGAAGTATTTTTTAACCGATAAACTTGCTCTTAGGGTACGTTTGGGAGTAGGTATAAATAATACAACAACCCGTGCTTATGTATTTGACGATGTTGCCAATATAGGAAATCCGTTAGGCAATAGTTGGTTGACATCTGCACAGACTGTTGACGAACAGAAATTGCAAAATACCCAAATAGAATTAGGTATTGGTGCTGAATTACGCAAAACCTTATGGAGAGTGCAAGGATATGCCGGTGCGGAAGTTTTTGCTGCTTATACGTTTAAAAGAGAATTCTATACCTATGGCAATACCATGAGTGCTACCAATCAAAATCCAACTACATCAGATTTTGCCGGTGGTACCTATAATGCAGTTATCAGAGTATTGGAGATGAGAGGTGGCAATGCGATAAATTATGGAGGAGCTCTTTATGCAGGCGCCGATTTATTTTTAGCTAAAAACCTATCCATTGGGGCTGAATTAGATTTGTTTGCTTACGGAACCTATACTACCGAAGAAATTGGTGTAGGCGAAACGTGGAGAGTGGATAAAGTTTATATCGGAGAAAGAGAATTAACACCTGTTTGTACCGGTTTTGATGTACGACCTACAGGCTTTTTTAATTTAAATATTTATTTTTAAAAAAGATACATATTTCTTTTTTAACACTACAACTTCCGGAAATTAAATCCGGAAGTTTTTTTTATAAGCCTAAGATAGTCATAGAAAGCCTGAAGCTGAAATTGTCGAGGATAGTGGGGAGCATATAATGCCCGAAACGGTAAAAAACACCTATCCCTAATCCAACGATATCTGATTCTCGTATCAGATTATGCAGTGCAATGCCACCCTCAAAATATCCTTTGTTCATGCTATTGAATGTAATGTCTTTGCCTATATGCATTTCCGGATGACGTAAGTCGCCCCAGGCAGCGTGAAACAATAATTGCGGAATGGGTGCTGAGAGTTTGATTTTATATAAAGTCGGAAACTTCTGTGAGAGATGCAATGATACGTATTTATCGGATAAGAATTCATTGATACGCATGGTGGCAAAGGTGTAAGGGTCGAAGATATCGACCATAATCCAGGCACCGTGAATGCCATAAAGGGATGAATAAGGCAAATCGGTATCTACAAAACCGCCTTTGATGTAGTAAGAAAAATCTCCTATGGATTTGATGTAAATGGTTTGTGAGATTTTCACATCTACCCAATTATAAGCAAAATCACTTCCTAAAAATCCTTTAATGCCTCTGCTGTAGAGTAATTCGATTTGTGGACGGGAGGTCTCGTTCGATAATCGTAAGTTGCCGAAGGTATAGAACGTAGATTTCGACGATATTTTTAAATATAACGATAGCTCTGCCAAGGTGTAGGAGAAGTTTTTAGTTGGATCATGGGGTAGGAGGGTAAACCGGTAATCGTAAGCTGCCTCGTGCATGGTATAGGAGAAACTTAGTTTCCCTTCCAGCCATCGGTTAATGATAGAGGAGACTCCAATATCGGCATGTTGGATATAATCATAATCTTTTAATAGCTTTTGTGTAATCAATAGTAGGTTGTTAGCTCCTGATAATGAAAATCGATAGCCTTCGTCGAAACGTTTGTCTACATTACTTCCTGCTTTAAAAATATCGTGGTAAGCAGATGCGGAGATGCGAAATTTTCTTCTTTTTTCCAGCAACACACTGCTATGTAATCCCCATTTTAGTTTCAAGTCTTTGAACCCGAAACCCAGATAAGCTCCTACAAGAAACCTTTCGGCTAAACGGTCGTTGGTTTCTACGCCTATTCCTAAACGAATAATTTCTTGTCCGTTTAATTTTAATAGTTTATCTATTTTAAAGTCAATCCATTTCACAGGGATTTCACCCGAGAGTAAGGTCTTAATTATAAAAAGACTTTTATCGACATCCAGTTCTTTGGGGATGGTATCCCAAAACAAATAGGTTTCTATTTCTTTGGAATTGATGGGCTCATCTCTGTAAGCAGCTAAAATAGAATCGCTTTTTCGTTCGTAGGCTTCCGGAGAGTCCATCAACAATTCATCGCTGATAAATTGGCTGTTTTTTAAAGGAACGTCAACGACAATGTTTTTGTTTCTTATGGATGAATAAGTGGTTATCGGCATTGAATTGATAATAATACTAAAATTTAATTTGGTAAAAGTGTATTCGGGGAACCAATATTTTCCGGCTATTTTTTCGTAATGTTGATGTGTTACCACGGAGAAAATTTCCAATTTAAAGATAGGCGATGCCATTACATCTTGTACTGCCCATCCATCGGAGTGTATGGTCATTTCTCCTGTTATTCCTTGAAAATCTTTGTTTTCAAAGGGTTTGAATGAAATAGTAAAGAGAGTGTCTTTCCCGATATAGGTAGTATCTTCTATCCAAAAGAAGTAATGGTTGAAATTTTTATCGGAAAGCGGATTCACGAAAGTAGTAAATAAAAGGGTGTAGTTGTCGTCGTAAAAAGAGAAAGACTGCATTTGGGTAATCAGTAATTGAAAAATGGGGTCTTTGAATCCGGATATTTTAGATGCCAACAAAATGTCGTTTTTCTTACCCGGGAATTTATAATTACGCTCTATTACAGATTCCTGCAAAAACAGATGTTGGGATTGCATTACTTTATACAGTTCCATTTGATTGGATGCCGTATCAACGGTATCAAGGAAGAAAACTTGGGAAAGGCTGTCGTTGACGGTTTCCGATGAGAAAAAGGTTTTGGTGTATTGTTTTGCCTGGTAGGATGGGTAATAATAGGGGTTGTTGTTTTTGATATTATCGTGAACCAATCGCAATATCCGATGTGCCGGATTTTCTTTGGCAACAATACGCGCTTCGGATAATTCGGTAATTTTCGGTTCCAAATAAAAACGTGCGTTGTTTTGTTTAGAGGAAATGCGTTGATGCAACGTTTCATAGCCTATGCACGAGATACGGATGCTGTCGCTTGGCTTGTCGGTAATTAAAACAAATTTGCCGTTTATATCGCTTACGGTTCCTGTTTTTAATTGCGGCACCCAGATGTTTACAAATTGCAAGGCTTCTTTGGTTTCATTATCATAAACATAACCGATGAAACGATATTTTTGTGCTGATGTTGATAACAGAATAGTTATCAATAGTCCTAAGGTGAGAAGTTTTTTCAATGTATTAATGTTAGTATATGTATAATTATTTTTTTTGCAAAAATACTAAATAAAATTAATGGAAAGGAAAAATGTTTAAAAAAAGTGAAAACTGAAAAATGTGCCGAGTGCCGAAATCAATTAAAAATTAAAAATTAACTTGATGCAAGGCGATAAAATATTAAAAACGGGGAATTTTACAAACCACGTTTGGTTCGTATATTTACCATGCATGGTTTTTATCATTTGCAAGCTAGGTTTCTGTACGAACCATGCGTGGTAATTACACTCACATAGCTTTGTAATTTTTTTTTTCAATTTTTAAGGTTTTTTTTAACCGCAAAGGGCGCAAAAATGCTATGCAAAGAACGCAAAGAGATATACAGAACCTACACTTATTTTTTTTGGAACGAAAAAATATCTTGCGACATTTTTACTTTTTCCTTTTCACTTTTTACCTTTCTTTCTTCGGTTATGAGTGCTTTCCACCTTAATTAAAACGCCGTGCCTGTCTTTTTCATCGGAGCATGGGGACTCGTTGCAAGGAGCTTCCATGCTCGTTGAAACGAGATTGCAATCTCGCCGTGCTGAGATTGCAATCTCAGTCGAACGAGTTGGGGACGTCCTTTTAACAAGCTTGGGACGTCCTGCGAACGGACATGGGAACTCATAAATGATGCTATTACTATTGTTGCCATTTATTTTTTTCAATGAAACAAATAAAAGTATATTTTTGCAAAACCTACCCCTCTAAATCTCCCCAACTGGGGAGACTTGCAAGGGCGAGAGGGTTACAACAAACAATCATTTTTTCGTAAACCGATATAATTTATTTGTATTTTTGCAAAACGAAAACTAAAAAGTAAACATAAAAACAATGCCCCCAACCTACAAGGCAACACTCTCACAATATGCGCTATCGCCAAGTCTCCCCATTTGGGGAGATTTAGAGGGGTGTAGCCTTAAAACTATGATGTTTGAGAAATATCCTTCTATTTCACCTTATACCTATTGTGCGAATAATCCTGTAATGTTTGTTGATCCGACGGGGGAAAAAGTTGTTTTTGCTGATGCTGCAGAAGAGCAAGCATATAATAATTATAGAGCTGAAGTTTTTTCAAGTGATGAATATAAAGATATTCAAGATGAATTAACAAAATTAGAGACGGTAGATGAGATATTCAGAATAAGGATGGGCGAAAATGTAACAGATGAAACAGGAGGGGGTAATTTAAAGTATAATTTTGACACAAAAGAAATTGATGTAAATATTGTCAATGAAGGACCAAATGGATTTTCTACAAAGGAAAAGTTGTCGCATGAATTAAAACATGCAGATCAGTATTTAAACAGAGAAATAGGATTTGACCTTGCAAATGGTGATTGTAAAACAATAGCTTATGATAGAGAAGATGAATATGAAGCGTATGCTCGGCAAGGCTTGTTTGGAAATACTATGGAAAGACATGATATTTTTACTTCTGAAACTTATCAAAAATTACCTGATTACGGTTATCAAGTTACAATAGATAATATAGGAGGCTATTATGATTTTAATTTAATCGTAGTCCATAATAAAAATATTTATAACAAATATGGAAAACCAAGATTTATGTACCACGGATGGAAAGATGATTTAAAAAAATGAAAAAAATATTTATTCTTTTACTGTTTTGTTTTTTTTCATGTAGAACAATATATGATAAGACTAATATATGTGGTCAATATAATTATTTACACATCGGTAGATATAATAAGGAAGTAGTATATACATTAATTTTATATAATGATGGAACATATTCCTACTATAATAATGTTATGTCACATCGGAAAGTAATGGATTGTAAATCTAAAAGTGGAAAGTGGAAACGAAAAGGGAATCTCATTTTGTTAAACAGTTATTTTCCGGAATGTTTAGTAGAAAAAATTAAACAAACAGAAAAAACTAAAGATTCCATTCAAATTGAAATTCTTAAATTATCAGATTATACTCCTAAAGAAGGAGTAGAAGTTATCTTTAAAATGAACGATTTAAGTTATGTGGAAAAATATACAGATAGTAATGGTATAGTTGTGTTTCCACGAAAAAATGTAAATAAAGTAATGTTAGGTTCTTATGGGATATCTGTTGTTAAGCCACCTCCGAATAATTATTATTATAGAGCTTATTATGAGGATTGTTTTCATTGGACATTTAACAACAAAAAATTTATTATTTTAAATGATAGTACTTTAATACAAACAGAGGTGTCGAAATATTACGATTCAAATAAAAAGAAAGTTAAAATAAAGAGTGAAGAAAAATATAATAAAGTTGAATAGAGGGTAATTCCCCCTCTATCCCTTTTATTATAAGTGTATGGGAGAATAAAGGATTAAAAACAGAAAAACAAAGCTAAAGCAAAGCGATGAAGGAATATGTAGTTAATAATTTCAAGGTAATAAACTATCAATACGCTGTGGGGCAAAGTCTCCCCATTACCCACCCCTCCCGCCTCCCCAAATGGGGAGGAGCGTGTAGGCGAGAGGGTTACAACAAACAATCATTTTTTTGTAAACCGATATAATTTATTTGTATTTTTGCAAACTGAAATCATATAAAAAATGAACCAATCCTACAATGCAACACTCTCACCATACGCACTACCGCAGTTCCTCCCCACTTGGGGAGGGAAGGGAGGGGTGATTTGGGGAGATTTAGAAGTATGCAGCCTTAAAACTATGATGTTTGAGAAATATCCTTCCATTTCACCGTATACCTATTGTGCGAATAATCCGATGAAGTATGTTGATCCGACGGGAGAAAAATTAGTAATAACTGGAGAAGCTTCTTCAGAAGCTGTAGGTCAATTAGAAGATAATACATCAAAAAAATTTAACCTCATTTATAATAATAATGGAACTGTTAGATATGAAGGGAAAGCGAGAAATCGTGCTGATAGATTACTTAAAAGAACTATTGATAATCAAAATGTGACAGTTAAGATTGAAGCTGAAAATGCAAATAAAGACGGAAAATTTGTCTCTCGCGATGGTATGCATGAGTATGCTACACTCGATGGTATACCCTTAGGCGGAGCATACGGAGGAAGTACAGTATCGGAAGATGGTACTTCCATAGCATATCAGAATGTTAGTCCAAAACATTTAGCTTATTGGGATGATAAAGCAGATGGTAAAAAAGGAGAAGGCATGTTACATGAAGTAATGGAAGGTTATGCGAGTGGAAAAATGGCTTATAGAAGTGGAAAAGGTGATGTTGTAGGGGGCAATCGTTATTCGACAGTACATCGAAGGGCAAATAGAATTGCAAAAGGGGATGTGAATCGAACTGAATATACAGAAACAACTTATTTTTTTGATATAACTACACGTAAATTTTTAACAAAATCTCGGATACAATATTCTAAATAAAAATGATTAAAAAAGATATTATAATTAAAAAAAATACAATTTTACTATTATTTCAATTATTTTTAATGATACCTTGTGCTTTTAATCAATATGGTATTGTTTTTACCCATCAAGGAATTCCATATAAAAATCAAAAAGAACATTTTCTTTATTTTTTAGAACATATAAATCATGATGATTATCCAATACAAGATAAATTGGGGAAAATTTCATTTGGGAAAGAAAAAAAAATTGAAAGACAGGGCGATGGAGTATTATATATAGATGATAGTATTAAATCGGTATTTAAAATTATTAACATCGAAAAAAAAAGGAATAATTATCAAAGTATTAAAAATAAATTAGTTCGTCGAACAATTTATTTAATAGACATTGAATGTGTTAGTAATAAAAAATATCAATATCCCCAATATATAAGATTATTTTCTGTTGATACATCTTATATAAAAAAAAGAAGTAAAATAAAAGTTGGACGAACATACGAAATGACAATTTATTCATTTTTTTCATATGATTTTCTTTGTAAAAAGGATCAAGAGGGTATCTTTATTTATACGGTTCGTGCACCAAAAACAGTTTCCGAATCTTTTTTATATGAAAATATATGGGTTGCATATATTGATTTTATTAGTTATAATTGGTTTGAAACACCTAATCTAAAAGGGTTATATTATATTCCACTTGAAGGTGGTAGTGTATCAAATTAGTTAGTCGACCCTTAAAAACATTTTAATTTATTGAATATCATTAAAATAATTTGTAAAATGTATTGAAGGTATTGCAATTTTTTGTATCTTTGCAACAAAAATCTTGTATATTTTTGTATGATACTTA
>JAQVNO010000039.1 GCA_028703095.1 Bacteroidales bacterium | reverse complement strand
AAATGACTATTTTTGTAGTATCAAAAATTTATTTTAAATGCTATGATATTCAATAAAAAATATTCAATTGTTCTATGTATTATTCTGTTTTGTAGGCTAAGTTCTTATTCACAGGAAATAAAAACGTATGCCTATGCACAAAGAGACACCTGCACCTTATTCATGGATGTTTATCATCCTATGCAGCAAAGGGAGGATAAAACGGCTATTGTTTTTGTTTTCGGAGGAGGTTTTAGAATGGGGGAACGTTCGGCTCCTTATAATCTTGATTTTTTTAAACAGCTGAACGAAAAGGGTTTTGTTGTAATAACCATTGATTATCGGTTGGCATTAAAAGATGCCAACAGGGTAGATGCTTTACACAACAATCCGCTTGCTCAAGCCATTGATATAGCCGTAGAAGATTTATTTTCTGCCGTATCCTATATCATAAGCCATGCGGATGAGTTAAACGTCAATTCTTCACATTTAGTTTTGTGTGGGAGCAGTGCCGGTGCCATTACGGTTTTACAAGCTGATTATGAATTGGCAAACCGGCGCAAGTCTTACGTTAGCGTCCCGGAAGGATTTCGTTTTGGAGGCGTTATTTCTTTTGCGGGGGCTATTTTTTCTCATCACGGTAAGCTAAAATACACACGGCAAGCTCCGGCTCCTACCTTTTTACTTCATGGTAAAGATGACTTTATTGTTACCTACAAAAAAATAGTGTTTTTCAATCTCGGATTTTACGGAACCGACGCCATGGTAAAACGTTTTGAAAAACTAAATTATCCTTACTTTGCTATTCGTTATCGAAATTTAGGACACGAAGTTGCCAGTGTCATGAAATATAATGTGGATGAAATTGCTTGGTTTGTGGACAATTATGTAATCGCTAAAAAACAATTAAAAATCGACCAATACTATTTGAATCCGGAGATGAAACGCAATCCCAACTATCCCTTGCGTCCACGTGATTTGTACAGAAAAGGAAGAGCCATGCAAAAAGAAGCAAGACAAAACAATTGAATTTATTTCAACAAAACCAATTATCTTGCTTTTCAATTCTTTCCGGCAATTATTATCGCAGCTTACGATACAAAGAGAATAATTTTTTAAAGCAGGGATGTAATCGAGAGATTTGAATATGAGGAAATTGTATTTCCTTTGCACCGAAACCGGCATAAAACTTTGCTAATTTTTCATTATCAGAGCCATTAAAATCAAGGACAATTGCTTTTCCGGCATGCTCTTTAATAAATGTATCTATCAGAAAGAACATAGCGCTGTTGCGGTTTGATTCGGCATTTCTACCGGAAAATAAAAAGTAATATTTTCCCTTTAAAAAAGGGAAAAAAGCCGCTGCACAGAGTTTTCCTTCTGCATCGCATATTCCCAACCGTTCAATATGTCCATATCGTGACAATGTATCTATTATTCGAATCAATCGTGCATAATCCGAATCCTTATATCCTACTTTAAAAAGCTTTTCCTGGTTTTCGCGAAAGAGAGTGATGGCTTCTTCGGTGGAAAAGTTATTCACTGATTGTAGCTCTTTTTCTCTCGCTTTTTGGCAATTACGTTTATGATTTTGATGATATCCTTTGCGTAATTCTTCATAGGGAGAACTACAATCCAATACATAGGAAGCATGAAGAAAATAGGAGTTCGGTATATGTATCGGGAGAAGTTGTTCTTGTAAAACAATATCTATCCATTTGTATTTTTGGGGAATGGCATCAATCCACTTTTGAAAATCATCGGAAGCAATACCCTTTCCAAAAATACCTGTTCGAGGCAGAAAAAAGGGAGGATAAACATAGGCAATGCCATACTTTTTTCGTCGGGGCAAAGGCATTAGCGACATATAATCATCAAGAATTAAGGCACTCCACTGTTCACAGGCTACATCCAAATACCATGAACGTGCAAACAAGCTATCCGTTGCCGGATGAGAAGCCAAACAAGCATCCCATTTTTCCGTATCTATTTCATGCCGATCAAGGTAGTGTATTGCCATTTATTCTAAAATATTATTAATAATTCTTTCGTAAAAAGTTTTAAAATCTACGTTGCTTTCCGTTCCAAAAGAGGCATTGTGAAACAATGTTATCATTTCTCCCTGATACTTTTTTACTTCCTCTATACAGGGTTTTACTTTTTCCCATAAAGCCTCAACGGAAGTATCGCAAGCGTTAAGCAAAGCATTTTCCATAAATAAAAAAGGGTGAACGCGTAAGGAAGTAGCCTTATTATCTTTAAGGTTAAAAAAATAAAAAGGGAAACATGTTCCTGCTCTAAATCCTATATGGTTCACATACCCCATACTGTAATCATCTTTTATGTTGTTCTTCAACAACATGTCGTACGTTTCGGGTAAACGTAAGCGAATATAATGTTGACGGTTGGAAACGATAGGATTTTTAACAACGGCTTGCAACTGACGGATTTCTTTTTGTAACAATTCAACATGAGAAAAAGATGAAGCATAGGAAGCATGAATACCGATTGTTGCATGTTGTTCCAACCGTTGAATCAGGGCAATAAATTTTTTATTGTTGATAAAGTTGTTCTTATCATATCTGCTGCGGGAAGCAAAAAGTATAAAAAACAGGGTTTGTAAATTATATTGTTGATGCAACTTTTCGAGATAATCAAAAGTATCATAAGGGTCCGGTGTTTTTCCAAAGATACTATCCAAACGATTTTTTATTGCTTTCCATTCCCTTTTTATCAATTGTTTACCCATACCGGCAAGCGTTAAGCATAAGCCTTTGTTTTTATAAAGAAACGCAAGGTCGATATCGTAAGTGGGAATAAAGCGAAATTCATTTTTCTTCATTTTTTCATCGGGAAAATGTTGTTTGATAATGTGAGAAAAATAATTCACCCATCTATCAACCAAAGCTTTTTGAAGCAGATTATGTTGAAAAGCAAAACTATTTTCAGCTTTGTATCTATCGTGTTCGTCGGTCTCGTTAGGAAGATATTCTTCATAGCGACTTAAAAAATAAAAACAAGCTGCAAAGATATCAAAGGGAATCGTTGAGCTTGGATTGTCGGTTTGAAAACATAAGGGAATGTCTTTAATCCATGATAAATAAAGAGCTTGTTCGCTAATATGCGTTTCACATAATAGAGGAAGAGCTTGAATATATAATCCTTCGTTTATGTTTTGGGGGGCATAAACCATTTTTTCAGAAAGCGGATATGCTTTAAAATCATGTAGATCATCGGTAAGAGAATAGGACAGCCCCAGTCTTTCATCAAACACATAATGAAAGATATAGCGAGTACGTTCGCTTAGTTTCGGGACATAAATGCGTATCATTGTTGCAACTTAAGCAAGGCTGTTAAATCGGAAGATGTCAGGATTTGCTGCTCTCCTGATTTCATATTTTTGATTTGCAAATTTTTACATTTCATTTCTTCCTCTCCGGCAATAACAACGAAGGGGATGTTATGGTTATTGGCAAAGGCAAATTGTTTTCCAATTTTTACTGCATCGGGATACAACATCACCCTATTTCCGGCAGCACGTAATTCATTAATAATCGGCAGAACATACAAACTCTCTTTTTCGCCGAAATTAACAAACATGGCTTGCATATGTGATTGTAACATATCCGGAAAAGCATTGGTTTCGTTCAATACATCATAGATACGATCGGCACCGAAGGATATACCAACACCGGACATATCGGGGATTCCGAAAATTCCCGTAAGATTATCGTAACGTCCTCCTCCCGATAAACTTCCATAGGATAAATCACTTGCTTTCACTTCAATAATGGTACCTGTATAATAATTCAATCCGCGAGCCAAGGTTAAATCTATATCCACTTTCGATTTTAATGGCAAACAGGAAAGATAAGTATATATTTCCTCCATTTCTGCAATTCCTTGCAATGCTATTTCTGAAAAGGCAAGTATTTCTTTAAGTTGATTTAATTTTTGTTCATTGCTACCCGTCAAATCAAAAATAGGTTGTAATTTGGCGATTGCCTCATCGCTTATTCCTTTTGATTTCAATTCATTTTTAACATTTTCCGCTCCAATTTTATCCAATTTGTCAATAGCAACGGTAATATCAATTATTTTATCTTCAGCACCGATATAAGCAGCAATGCCCGCGAGTATTTTGCGGTTATTTAATTTTATAACTACATGTATTCCCAAGCGTGAAAAAACATCGTCTTCGATTTGAATCAATTCGACTTCATTTAACATGGATTTACTTCCGATAACATCTGCATCGCATTGATAAAATTCACGATAACGTCCTTTTTGGGGTTTATCGGCTCGCCACACAGCTTGAATCTGATAGCGTTTAAAGGGTAAAATAATATCTTCACGATGCTGTACAACAAAGCGAGCGAAGGGAACGGTTAAATCATAGCGTAAACCTTTCTCACATAATAATGGTATCCATTTATTGGCATTGCGCTCCGCAAAATCGGCTTTTGCTAAAAAGTCACCGGAGTTTAAAATTTTAAACAATAATTTATCGCCTTCTTCACCGTATTTTCCCGTCAAGGTAGAAAGATTTTCCATGGCAGGAGTTTCAATAGCGAGATAGCCATATTGTTCAAATACATTTCGTATGGTAGTGAAAATAAAATTTCTCCGCTTCATCTCAAGCGGTAGAAAATCACGCGTTCCTTTCGGTATGCTTACAGATTTACCCATTATCGTTTACTTTTTGCAAAAGTACATTTTTTTTATATACTTTTGCATACAATCATATGGAACCATCACCTACAACTAATCGAAAAAAAATTAAAAAAACGATAGGCATTTCGGAAGCAGCTTCTTTGTTGCAAGTTTCGGGTGCGACGATTCGTAATTGGCTTAAAAGCGGTTATCTGCAAGGTGTTATAATAGAGGGTAAACAGCTTTTGTATACCAATGATTTACAAAAACTCAAAAATCAGGCATCAAAGCGATTAACACAACGCGCAAACAAAGCTCAGTCTGAAAAATTGCTTCTTCCCAAAGAATATTTACAGAACAATTCAGAATTACAAAATATTACAGCAATTATTAATTTTATTCAAGCTCAGCGGATTCCAACGTCAACAGCTCTTTTATTGTTGGCATTGAATCTATTGCAGAAAGAAAAAATGATACAAGCGTTTACTTGGCAAGAGCTTATAAATAATAAACTTATTTTCAATAATAAACAGCTTACCATTGAAATTAACGACTGGATGTCTTCGCTTGATATTGGCTCGATTCAAAATTCATATTCCTACTTATTACAATGCTCCATTCCTTTGCAAAAGGATGTCTTAGGATGCATCTATCTTTCATTAATGAAGGAAGGAACCAAATCGCAAAAAGGAGCCTATTATACCCCTGCAAAAGTAGTTAAGGATATTGTATCGACTTATGTTAAAGCCGATTCAAAGGTGTTAGACCCTTGCTGTGGTACCGGACAGTTTCTACTTGCTTTTGCAGAAAAAATTAAGAATCCTACTTACATTTATGGAATTGACAACGATGAAATAGCTGTTAGAATTGCCCGTATAAATCTGATTTTAGCCTATAAAACCCACGATTTTTCTCCTCAGATTTTTTGCAAACATACATTGATAGACAAACTTCCTTTTACAAATTTTAATCTCATTGCCAGCAATCCACCTTGGGGTGCTCATTTTTCAGAATCAGAAAAAGAGGTGATTCAAAAGAAATATCCGGATATTTATTCTATGGAATCCTTTTCGTTGTTTTTAAAAAAAAGTCTGGAGTTGATTCATCCCGAAGGTGTGATTTCATTTATTTTACCGGAATCTATTTTAAATGTAGGGTTTCACAAGGATATTCGCAAAATCATATTGGAACAAACACATATTTATGCCATTCATTATTTAAATCGCATTTTTAAAAATGTTTTTACTCCCATTATCCGCTTGGATATATCTAAAAATTCCAAGGAAACAACAGCTACTACTATTCATTTCAATCATACTAGTTACAAAGTTGATAGCCGGAATTGGAAATCAAACAAAGCCTATAATTTTTCCATATTTTCAACAAATAAGGATTCCGAACTTTTGAAAAAAATTTACGCTTTTCCTCATACGAAATTAGAAAAACAAGCTTCTTGGATGTTAGGAATAGTTACCGGAAATAACCATGCTTACCTTTCCAAATCAATTAAAAAAAACCATGTTCCTATATATAAAGGAAGCGATGTTAATGCATTTGGTTTTAAAAACCCGTCTTATTATCTTAATTTTAATCCGGAAAAATTTCAGCAAAGTGCCCCTTTGGAAAAATACAGGGTTAAGGAAAAGCTTGTGTATCGTTTTATATCCAAACGATTGATTTTTGCTTACGATAATGAACAACGATTAACCTTAAACAGTGCTAACAGCGTCATTCCAAGTATTCCAAATTATTCGATGAAAATCATTACCTTATTGTTTAATTCCTCCTTGTATCAATACATTTTTCAAAAAAAATTCGCGAGCATAAAAGTATTGCGTTCCCATTTGGAGGACTTACCTTTACCCTATTTTGATGCCGAAAGTTATCAACAGCTTGAACACTTATACAACAAGATATCACAAGATAAGAAATTCCAAAATGAAGTTGACAGCTATATTATGTCTTTGTTTGGACTAAGCCAAGAAGAACAAGAATACATTTTGGATTCAATCAAATAATTTAGAAGGATAGGTTTACTTTTGCTGTAAAAATATTTTCCATAAATTTGCGGTAGCCTAATCGATGAACCGGAGAATCGGCAAAAATTCGATTAAAATCTGATTCCGAAAGAGTTTCCCATTGATTATCGGAAAAAGTCAATAGCTCATTTTTTATTTTAAATTCAGGCACTTTTGTTGGTTCTGATTGTTGATTATAAGGACAAACCCGTTGACAGATATCACATCCGAAGATATACTTAGAAATAAAAGGTTTTAATTCGTCATTCCATGTTATTTGCTTTCGTTCAATACTTTGATATGATAAACACCGTCGAGTATTAAGCACATAGGGTTTTATCAGAGCATTGGTAGGGCAAGCATCCACACATTTATTACAGTTTTCGCAGCCTGATTTTCGGCAGGGCTCATCCGGACATAAATCAAGATTTGTAAATAGTTCCCCTATTAAAAACCTACTCCCTTTCGAGTTTATTAACAAGGTATTTTTACCTATCCACCCCAATCCTGCTTCAACGGCAAAAGCTTTTTCAAAAATAGGTGCCGAATCTACATAGATACTATTATCAGAAGGGCCAAACATAGTTGTTAAAAAATCAGAAAGTTTTTGAAGTTTTTCTTTTATAACAAAATGATAATCTTTTCCCAAGGCATATTCGGCAAATACATAATTCGATTGTTTATTTTTAATATAATCAGGATTTCGGTAATTTATCAAGAGGACAATTACACTTTTAACATCCTTATGAAGCAAAACCGGATTTTTACGTTTTTCTTTATAACGTGTCATGAAATGCATATCTGAATGATATTCATTTTGCAACCATGAATCGAGGGCAATACTTTCTTTTTCAAAAGATTTACATCTTGTAATTCCACAAGCAGTAAAACCAAGAGCAATTGCCTTTTCTTTTATCAGCTTTTCAGAATTACCTATCGTCATGCTATTAGAAAACTAGTAAGGTATATTTGGCAGGGATTTTAAAATAACTTGGTCCGGGAACATTTATTTTGGCATCTTTTAACGTAAGATAAACACGTATCTTTTTACTTATCAAATCAATGTCTATTGCTCTAGGTGTTCGGCAAAGAGAAGTTATATTGTAAAAATCACTATATAAAAAAGTAGCCGAATCACCTGAAACTTTTTCAATGATTCTGTTTTCAATAATTCTATCATTATCATTTAAGACTATCTCCTGATTAATAGTTAGCAAATATTTTTTATGTTTACGTTCTTTATCTTTTAGAATAGTTTTATCGGTCTTTGATTCCACGATAAAATTTTCATTAAAATTCACAAAATCGGTATTCATCAATAGGGATTGTATCATATAAAAATCGACAGGGAATCCTAATAATCTTTTTATTATGCTATAATTTCCCACATAATAGGTTGAATTCAGATGATTGATATATTTCACACTGTCGGGCGTTAATATTACGCGTCCCAATTCTATTGCCATTTTACTGGCATTGATATAAATAATACTATCTTTTTTTGTAACTAAAAACAAGGCCACGGTTCCCATATCTTTCTGATTTTGTGTATTGAAAACCCTAGCATTCATATGAGCAGTAAACCACTGATAATGCATTTCTGCGATGGAGTAAGCAGGTTTTACAGGTTCTTTCACCACCGGTTTTTCTACGGTTGTTTTTGTAATTTTTTGATGAGTTTTACAGGAATAAAAAGCAAGAACAAGTACAAATAAGATACACCCAACTTTACGATAAGATAATTTACGCATGATGTTAATAAGAGTTTAGACGTTCTACTTTCTTAATTCCTTCTATGGTTTTTAATTTTTCAATCAGTTTTTGAAGATGCTCCACATTATGGATATAAAGCATAATGGTTCCTTCAAAAATTCCTTCCGTAGATTCAAAATTCATGGAACGGCAATTAATATTAAAATCTTGATAAATAACTCCGGTTACATTATTAACCAACCCTTTATAATCAAATCCTTTAATTTTTATTCCTGCAAGAAAATCTACATTTTCTTGTTCGTTTCTCCATTTTGCTTTCACAATTTTATCCCCTTTACGAGCCATTAATTGAATGGCTACGGGGCAATTGGTACGATGTACTTCAATTTCATTTTCTGTAATCATTACACCTATAACCGAATCACCGGCAATGGGATTACAACATTTTGCAATATTTTGTTTGATATTACTGATATTTCCTTTTAACAATTTAGGATTTTTCGATATTTTTCTTCGGATAAAAGCATCTAAGGAAAAGAGATATTTCAGTTTAAAAATATAAATAAGCAAGGGTTTCAGAAAATCTCTTAATTGAAAAAGAAAAGCCATAGATGAGAAACATTGCTTAACTTTAAATAAGGGAATGCTGCCATCATAAATGCCTAAATATAACTCATTTTTATCTTTACAATGATTAAAGGTCATCAATTTACTAAGTGCAACTTTATCAAAATCAATATTTATTTCATGCATATATGCTTTAAGCTTATCTTTTCCCATATTGATTTTATCTTGCTTTTGCTTTGATAATGCTTCGGTTATGTATTCAATTGCTTTAGAAGTTGCTGCCAAACCCAACCATTCCTCTTGTACTTTTTGTTTTTTTGAAGTAATAATTTCAACTTGATCTCCGCTTTTCAGAAGCTGAGAAGGAGGCACTAATTTATTATTTACTTTTGCACCTATGCAATGATTTCCTAATTCCTGACCTATTTCATAGGCAAAATCTATTACTTTTGAATTTTCAGGCAGCGTTCTTACATCTCCTTTAGGAGTATATACAAATATTTCTTTGGCATATAAATTCATCTTCATACCGGAAACCAAATCAGCAGAAGAAAATTCTTGTTGATTTTGTAATAATTGCTTTACTTTCGTCAACCAACTTTCCACTCCTTGTTCATAGCCGGCTTTTCCCTCTTCCTTATATACCCAATGGGCAGCAAGTCCATTTTCGGCAATGGTATCCATTTGGCGTGAACGTATTTGCACTTCAACCCACTTGCCGATACGACTCATCACGGTTGTATGTAAAGCCTGATACCCATTTGCCTTTGGAATTGAAATCCAATCTCTTAATCGCTCCATATTCGGACGATAAATATCCGTAACGATAGAGTAAACCGTCCAACAAATCGACTTAGCATATTCCGCTTCCCCTTCAACAATAATTCTGATAGCAAATAAATCATACACCTCCTCGAAAGGAATTTGTTTTTTATTCATTTTCTGCCATATAGAATACACTGATTTTACACGGGTAAGTATCTCCGCATTGATATTTTTTTCTTTTAATTTCTGTTCTATCGGTTGAATAAAATCCTTAATAAACAATTCACGTTCGGATTGAGACGCTTGAATTTTTTCAATAATAAAATTATAACTCCCGGGGTCTTGGTATTTCATTGACAGGTCTTCCATTTCACTTTTGATAGAATATAATCCCAACCGATGTGCCAAGGGAGCATATAAAAACATCGTTTCTGAAGCTATTTTTTGTTGTTTTTCCAGCGGCATAGCATCTAAGGTTCGCATATTATGAAGGCGATCCGCAATTTTTATCAAAATAGCACGGGCATCGGTACTTAAGGTTAGAAGAACTTTCTTAAAATTTTCGATTTGTATAGACAATTGTGTATCCGATACTTCATCTATCTTTGTTAATCCGTCAATGATACGAGCTACTTCTTCTCCAAACAAAGCTTCAATATCCTGCAACGTAAAATCGGTGTCTTCTACTACATCATGCAACAAAGCACAAATCACAGAAGTTGATCCTAAGTTCATGTTCTTCAAAACTATCAGAGAAACTTCCAGGGGATGGAGAATATAGGGCTCTCCACTGCGACGACGCATATCCTTATGTGCATTTAATGCCAATGAAAATGCTTTACGAATATTTTTTCGTTGTTCTCTGGTAGTACGACTCCTTAAATAATTTTGTATCTCTTTATAATAAGATAAAATATGTTTTAATTCGTCTTTTTCATGGAGGTCCGATTCCATATTAATGATTCAAATTTCTGTTTATTAATATATTATTCAATTCTTTAAAAGCCCATTAAGCCGGTAAATTAATAATTACAAAAATAGTATAATTTCTTTACACACAGAAATAAATATAAAATAAATTTTGACCCTAGCTTTCACTTTCATTTTATTAATCTAAAGCTATCACGTTGAAAGCAATATATTATCAAACGGTCTTTCATCGTTAATGCATTTGCTTACACTTACTATAGCCTAGCCTATTGATTATTTTGCAAATCAGTATATCATTGTATGAAATTTTCATGTATTTTTCCTCTATAAATTTTTGAAATATTTTTATCCGTCTGTGTGTAATTAGTCAATTTTATGTACATTTGCGAAAATTAAATTTAAAAGATATTTATTCTCTATGAAGCGTTTAACATTTTTGGTATTGATAGTATTTCTAAGTCCTTATTCATTTCTTGAAGCACAAACTAAAAAAACAAGTCTTCAAAAAAATAATCTTAAAGGAAACGTTAAATCAGTTGAAGAATTTGAATATGGGATGATAGATGCAAACGGTACCATCGAAAAAGAAACAGAAACAGGGAGTACGCTTTTTCATTATAATCGTTCCGGATTTATAAGCGAACAAAAAGTATTTGATTCAAAAGGGATGATGGGATATAAAACAAAATATGAATACGAAAACAATCGTTGCGTAAAAGAAACCTATTATAATTCCAAAAACAAAATTATCGAACGTTGGGTTGCTACTTACAACGAAAAAGGAAAGATAAAGGAAGCTTATCGTGTCTTTGAAGGGAAAAACATCGAAAAAATACAATATACTTATGATAATACGGGTTTCGTTGTTGAAGAAAAATGGCTTTTAAATGATGTTTTATTTCATAAAAAACTATATATTCACGACCCAATAAATCATACGATTGAGAAAAAAATGTTGGATAAACATGGAAATAAAACAGCGACTGAAATAGCTACCTATAATGCAGAAGGAATATTAATGGAAGAAAGTAAATATAACTATCAAGATTCGTTGAAAGGGAAAACCATTTGTATATATAACAAGAAAGAACAACTTATTGAAGAACATAATTATGGGTCAAACAATACGTTCGAAGGTAAAATAGTGTTTACGTATGACGAAAAAGAAAATATTAAGGAAGAAAACTGGTACGACAATAACAACCAACGTACAACAAACATTACCAATACGTATACATTTGATGCCAACGGCAATTGGATAGAAAAAATTGAGTATGACACTGAATTACAAACCGGATTTATTTATAAACGAAAAATAACCTATTATAACTAAGATAATGAAAATATTACTCCTTGGATCGGGTGGAAGAGAACATGCCTTAGCATGGAAAATATCACAAAGTAAACATTGCTCTCAATTATATATTGCTCCCGGTAATGCCGGGACTTTACAATGCGGAACCAATGTCCCGATCTCTGATAACGATATTGAAAAAATAAGAAATTTTATTATTGATAAACAAATAGATATGCTTGTTGTTGGTCCTGAACAAGCTTTGGTAAACGGCATCTACGATACCTTAAAAGAAGATGAGATGTGCAAGCATGTGATTATTATCGGACCTTCACAAAGAGGAGCCATGCTTGAAGGAAGTAAAGATTTTGCCAAAACATTTATGGGAAAATATCAGATTCCTACCGCCGGATACCAAACGTTCACTCAAGAAAATGTGAACGATGCTTATGATTTTATAGACACTTTATCGGCTCCTTACGTAATCAAGGCAGACGGATTAGCCGCCGGGAAAGGAGTATTAATATATAATTCTGCCGAAGAAGCCAAAAAAGAAATCAAGGAAATGTTGCTTTCCGAAAAGTTTGGAGCAGCAAGTAAAAAAATAGTTATCGAACAATTTTTACACGGTATAGAGCTCTCCGTTTTTGTACTTACTGATGGGAAATCCTATCTTATTTTACCTTCAGCAAAGGATTATAAACGCATAGGTGAAAAAGATACCGGTTTAAATACCGGCGGAATGGGGTCGGTATCTCCTGTCTCTTTTGCAAATGCCCATTTTATGGATAAAGTGGACCAACAAATCATCCAACCAACGATAGCGGGATTGAAGAAAGAAAATATCACCTACCAAGGGTTTATTTTCATCGGATTAATGAATGTAGAAGGAAATCCTTACGTTATTGAATACAATGTACGCATGGGAGATCCGGAAACAGAATCGGTTATCCCCCGCATTGAAAACGATTTGATAGAATTATTCATGCATGTCGGTAATCAAAGTTTGGATAAAACAAACATTCACATAAGTTCGAAAGCAACTGCCAGTATTATGTTAGTTTCCAAAGGCTATCCCGAAGCTTACGAAAAAGGAAAAATCATAACATTTCCCGATACTATTTCTGATAGTATTATTTTTCATGCCGGAACAAAACTAAATGACAATCATGATGTAATTACTAACGGAGGAAGGGTACTTGCCGTTACTTCTTATGGAAATACCCTGGAAGAAGCCATAGCTACTTCTAACAAAAATGCAAAATTGATAGATTTTGAAAATAAATATTTTCGTTCCGATATTGGGAAAGACGTATTATAACTTTTTATTTTTCAACGGATTAGCATATATTTCTAAGAATATCGTTTTTAATTCTTCGTATTCTCCCTCAATTTTCTCCAATCCGTCATTCATATATTTTTCAAAGTCTTTTCTTTGATTTTCAGTATACTCTTTTGAGTACGTGTCTGACTTATAAAGTATATCATATGCTATATAATTGGTTGTCCATAACTTATAATTTTTATAAATCCTTTGATCGATGATTTCGGCTAACCGTTGAAATTTTTCGTTTCTCATAAGAGAATCACAAGCTTCTAACTCTTCCTTGGTAATGGCATCGCAAACCACAAACTCAATATTTCCTTTCCATTGCGTTATTCCCTGAATAATACTATGGAGGTCTTCGTTGGGTTCTTTTACATATTTTTGATACCTTGACACATATAATTCCGCTACCTTTAAAAAATCGCAAGGTTCATACTCATACGAAATTACTAAAGGGGTAATGTTTAACTCCAACAGATTAGGAATAAATGATTTATTACTGCTTAAAGCAAACATTTTCAAAACAGCCATTTCTGTTTTATCATCTCCGTTTTTAGTTCGTCCATTTCGTTGAGCTATCCAAATAGATTGGTCTTTTTCGGTAATTGCATAGCGCATGTAACTGGACACATGCATAGAATTGCGATAAAAATCGCGTATATTACCTCCTCTAATGATTTTAAACATTTTGTTCATTTTACCTATATCAATCACAAATTGGGAAGTCATTAAATTACTGCCAAAAGTAATTTCTGAGGTTGACAATGCATTTTCTCTCAATAAAATTTGTAATATTGCCGAATCCAACAGTATATCTCTGTGATTTCCAATAAACATACGTTTTTGTTTCTCATCCAATTTTTCAAACCCGATAGCGGTTAAGCCTGAAGAAGATTTTCCTACAATACTTCTTATTACATGATGCATAATCTGTCCCTGAAATTCGTTGGTTGTAGTAATTTTACGAAAATTATTGATGTATTTTTCTACTTTTTCTTCGGGAAATAGATAATTAACAATTGCCGGGAAAAACGGATTATCAGCAACTCGCTGAATAACTCCCGGTATTTCATTGTCATAATAGGGTCGAATATCATCAAAAATTGTTAAGTCCATATATGTTATTTTTTAATTTTTTTGTTCCATTACCCATGCTTTTAGTTCATGGAAAAACTTTTCTTCTTTTTGAGCTACGCTATAAATAATATCGGACAAAGATACAATATTTTTTTCTTTTCTTCCTTCGTACTGTCGATTTGCTTCCAAAGCAAAAAATTGCCAGGTATCGGCTATCTCTCTCATAGCATCAGACAAGTTTCGTAAGTCTTCATTTTTTAAACAACTTGCAGCTTCTACCAAAAAATTTTGGAATAAATACCTAAATCCTGAGCCTCCCGATCCTCCTTCTTCCGAAATATATATTTGAAATTTGATGTTTTCCCAAGCATGTCTTTCTCCGTAAGTAATAGGATATTTCTTTATACGCTCCGATAAAAAATAAATTCCTTTTACTCCAAAATAAGGCAATTTAAAATCTAACATATTATAACAAGTATTCTTAATCCCTAAAATAATTCCTTTTTCAATGTCAAAGGCATCAGGTATGGATTTAATATAAAACATCGCACCTCTTGGAGAAAGTATATCTTTGGTAAACCGGGCATTAAGCAAATCTTCATAGGTGATTCTTTGTTCAGAGTCATCGGGAAAATGAGGGTCGGTATCTCCAACGATATATTCATTTCCTTCTTTTCCGTAAATCACAAAATGATGTCCCGAAAACTGACGTTCTCTTAAAGGGAAAAAAGGCAATCGCGATACTTCTGCTACCAAACCCACCGGAATGTTTTTCATTAACAAAGCATCCAGTTTGTTCATGGAATTTTTTTTATTGATAAAATAATGAACTCCTATATCCAATCCCATTCTTTTAGAGAACTTTTTTAACACCTGAATGGATAAACTACGAAAAATAGGGATTTCATGACCGTCAAAAAAACGGAAAGGGAAGTGCATAAAATCATATCCGCTGCCTATCCCAAATATGAGGGTTTCACTTATATCATAGCCATGAAATTTAAGCATATTTTTTATACTTCCTGTTTCACAATGAATACCTCGTTGATGCGGATAATTATCAATGATAATTTTCTTATTCTCTATTGCTTTTTCACCCATTGTTTTAATTTTCTAAAAACTTGTTCTTCCTTTGGTGCTATAGACATCACGATATCAGCCAATACATTGATATCATTTGCCCCTTCTGATTTAATATAACGTGTAATATCTAATGCTAATTGTTGCCAATTGTCTCCTACTTTTCTCATTTCTATTGCTATATCAGACAATTCTTTATCTTTAAGATATTCGGCTGCTTCTTTTATAAAAGTTGCATAAAGAAATCTATATCCTGACCCGCCGGTACCGGCAACTTCAGAAATAGTATATTGCCATTTGATGGATTCGAGCGCTTTCATTTTGCCATATTTTTTAATATAATTCCTCATCCTTTTCGATAAATAATAAATGCCTTTATATCCGATAAAAGGTAAGGGATTATCAATCATTCTGAAGCATGTCTTTTTAATTCCTTTCACAATGGCTTGCTTCATATCTATAGTATCTGTAAAGGATTCAATATAAAACATGGCACCTTTTAATGCAAACAGATCTTTCGGGAATCGGGCTTTTTTTAGGTCAGCGGAACTTATTTTATTGTATGAATCGGATGGCAAATACCATTCCGTATCACTGACAATATAGTCATCTCCTTCTTTTCCAACTACGACAATTTGATGCCCGTTAAAATGCCAATCTCCTGATATTTCCCTGAAATAAGGCAGAAACAGCACTTCAACTACAAGCCCTACCGGTATTCCTGACTCAAGAAGGAAGTCAAGTTTTTCCATGGCTTTGTTTTCATTTCTAAAAGTTAATAGTTTGTATTTGATTCCCATCCGCTTGGAAAAATTCTTAAAGACTTTGGTAGTCAGCGATCGGAACAAGGGACATTCCAAATTATTTAAAAGAGGAATCGGAAAATGAATAAAATCAATACCGCTTCCTATTCCGAAAATCATAGCTTCGCTGAAATGTTTACCGTAAAATCTGAATAAATTACGAGCACTTCCTGTTTCGCAGTGTAAGGCTCGTTCATGCGGATAATTTTCAACCATCAAGTTTTTTTTCATAAAAACAATTTTTTTAATTATTTATTATACAGCCATTTTCGTAAATCTTCAAATAATTTTTTTTCCATCTCTGCAATAGTTATAAGTATATCAGCTAAAAAATTCATGTCTTTATTTTCATGATTCTTATAATACCTTCGTCCTTCGATAGCAAAAGATTGCCATTGGTCAGCAACTTTTCTCATTTCGTCCGCAAAAGTAAGAAGTGAGTCATCTTGTAAATAGTATGCTGCTTCTTTAAGAAAAGTTGCGTACATATACCTATATCCGCTACCACCGGTTCCGGCTTCTTCTGATGTTTGTAATTGCCATTTAAGATTATCTAAAGCTCGTACTCTACCATATATTTTGTCATATTTACGCATTCTCTTCGCTAAAAAACGTATGCCTTGTGCTCCAAAGTAAGGAAATGGAATTTCCAGCATTTGATGACAGGTATCTTTAATAGCCGTTCGAATTGCTTTTTTTATGTCTTTAATCTGTGTAACATCCTCTATATAAAACATTTTTCCTTTAGCAGATAATAATGATTTGGGATATCGCGCTTCTTTTAATTTTTCTTCTTTAATGAAATTCAGCTCTTCAACAGGGAAATGATAATCGCAATCACTAACAATATATTCATCCTTTTCTTTACCGACAATAACAATTGTATGAGCAGGAAAACTTCTATCCTTTAGTGGAAAAAAAGGTAATGATAAAATTTCTACCACCAATCCAACAGGAATGTCCTTTTCAAGAACAGCATCTAAGGCTTTCATCGCTTTATCGGGATTGGAAAATTTAAAGATTTTCTTTTTTATTCCCATCCGTTTGGAAAATTTAAGAAAAATTTTACCGGGAGTATTTCTGAATAAGGGTGTTTCACATTTGTTAAACATAGGAAACGGGAAATGAATAAAATCATAGCCGCTGCCAATACCGAAAATCATTTCTTCACTGATAGTAAAACCATAGAAGTCAATCATATTTTTAATACTGCCCGTCTCACAATGTATTCTTGTTTTGTGAGGATAATTTTCTATACGCATTTCTTTCCTTTATTTTTTACCCATGTATGTAACTCCTTGAAAAATACGTATTCTTTGTCCGCAATAGAAGCTATCAAATCCGATAAAGACATCATATCTGTTTTTTCATCTACAGGATTTTTTCTCAGGTTTTCCCATGTCGTTGTTTGAGGGAAAGGATCGTAT